>JBBUBH010000048.1:0-13088 GCA_038078395.1 Patescibacteria group bacterium | reverse complement strand
TCCAGCTTCCTCGCCTTTTCCGTCTGCTTCTTCTGTTGCTGCCCCTTCTTCTGAGCCATCTTAGCTACCTCCTGACACAAAATTAACTTCAAATGATGCTTTAATTAATATAGCATATAATCAAACCCTTGTCAATATTGACTCTGCAAGCTATAAACTATAAACTAAAAACTAATTAAAAAATATTCGTATGTGCGCGTTCGTATTGCCGTAGCCGGTAGGCGGAGGCGCGCTATTCGCATACTATGATTACAAAATCAGCTGAAAAAGCCCATCGCCAAAATATAAAACGGCGGGCAATAAATACAAAAAAGAAAGACGAGTTAAGGAAGGTTGTTAATAATTATAAAAAGCTCATTGCTTCCGGCAATTTGGAATCCGCCAAAAAAGAGCTGCCGAACGTGTATAAAAAACTTGATAAATCGGCAAAAGTTAATCTGATTAAAAAAAATAAGGCCTCCCGCCTTAAATCCCGCCTGACAAAATTGCTAGTCGCTAAGCACTAGGCACTAATTACTAAATTAGTTAGCGCTTCTTCATAATCCAACTTTCCGGATTTAATGGCTACGTCATAATCAGCCATTTTTTGTTTCTCCACCGGACTTTTAATGAGCGTTGACAAGAAATTAAACAGCATCGCCGGATCTCCCGCTTTTATCAATAACTCTTCCAGAATCAGGAGTTTTTCTCCTATTTCCCTAGAATTCCTCAATTGGTTTAATGAGCGATAAAGATCAATGGGAAGAAAAGCGTCAATATGAGTTTTCAGCACTTCTCCGGTAATTTTCCTTTCATCAAGAAGCGATAGCTTATCAAGTTCCGTAATCAGTCCCCAGCTGTCATTTTCATAAAAACCAGCCAATAAATCCAGGCTTTCTCCGTCAAGAACCAAATTCCTTATTTTCGCTTCTTCTGAAATGAACTTATTGAATTTCAAGCCGGCCAGCGCTTCAAAATTTTGCGACTGGACAGACTTTTCAAGCAGAAATTTGAAATCCTTATTAGGCGCCTTATCTTCCGATATAATCAAAACCAGTTCTTTTATTTTTAAAATTTCTTTCAATAAAACAACATATTCCTTCTGATTTTCCGGAATCAATGAATTTCCGCCGCTGATTATTCCTAATTTAAAATCATCAAAAAGAGAATCTGTTTTTATAAAATCCTTAAATTTATCAAATTGGCTGTTTTCCTCCAAATCAAAACGCCCCACAGCAAACTTGGAGTGCTTCCGGCCATATTCGGATATTATCTCTTTTAATTTAATATTTTTTCTGTAAGGATCTCCGCCGTAAAGAAAAATAATCATTTATTTAAGTATATTTCATTTTGTGCAAAACAAAAGGCGCCCTAAAAGCGCCTAATCATCCTCTTTGGAAGGAGTTATTCTGAATTCCGATTTTCTACTGAAATAAAATGCCAATCCCAAAAAAATAAGTCCGATAATCCCAACAATCACTGCCGGCGTATTCATGTATTCCTTATTTAAAA
The DNA here is from genome assembly GCA_038078395.1 of Patescibacteria group bacterium. GTDB lineage: Bacteria > Patescibacteriota > Minisyncoccia > UBA6257 > 02-FULL-45-10c > JBBUBH01. The sequence goes on along the minus strand of JBBUBH010000048.1, from coordinate 11,597 downwards.
TTTAATGTTTCTACCATCAGGATAATCCTCCTCAATATCATTAGTCAATATACTTTAAAAAATCTATAATTGTTCTCTGTGCGGCAACTACGGACTCGGCCGGAGTTTGGTCTCGCTGGAAGCGAGTCCGGCCGGGGAGGCGTAGGAGACGCTTGCCGCTGGAGCAAGCGGACTCCGGTGCCGGTAAGAGAATAATTACAGATTTTTTTATACATCAAAGTTTCTGGCACTTCGAACAAAAATGGGCCGATCTGCCGGCAATTTTCTTCCTGACTATTTTAGTCCCACATCTTAAGCATTTTTCTCCTTCGCGCTGGTAAACCAAAAGTTCTTCAGCATACTTTCCTTTTTTTCCGGCAGTATCGCGATAATCACTCACGGAAGTCCCGCGCAATTTCAAAGCCTTTTTTAAAATTACATGCATTGCCCTCCATAAACTTTTCAATTCTTTGTCCGTTAATTTGTCCGCCGGACTAAAAGGATTTATTTCCGCTAACCACAAGATTTCATCAGAATAAATATTGCCTATTCCGGCAATCACCGCCGGATCTATCAAAATCTGCTTTATCTTGCCTTTTTTTGAACTTATCAAACTTACAAACTTATCAACTTTAAAACTTGGGTCCAATGGTTCCGGCCCTAATTTCTTGATTTCGGCAAGATTATAAATTTGTTCTTGCGTTCCTAAAATCATTTTTCCGAATTTCCTTAAATCGGAAAATCCGAGCATCTGCCCGTTATCCAAATAAAAAATCAGATGAATATATTTATTATATGGATCTTCAACAACTTCTTTCGGTTCAATTGGAATAACTAAATCCTTTTGGCAGAGACTTCGGACTTTAGACTTTTCTATTCTCCACTTCCCAACCAGCAGATGCCCGGTCATTTTCAAATGAATAAGCAATATGTGATTTTCGGATAAATAAATTAAAATATTTTTTGCCTGGCGCAAAACTTTCAAAATCTTTTTACCTTTTATCAATTTTTTAAATTTATCAAAAGACGGCTTTTTGACCGTTTTTTTCCAATCTGACCAAACATCAATAATTCGCCTTCCAGCGACTTTTTTATTCAAATCATCAACTATCGTCTGCACCTCCGGCAACTCAGGCATAGTTTAGTGACTAGCGACTAGTAATTAGCCACTAGTAAAATTTATTTCAATTTATATAATAATGAATTTAACATTTTCATAATTTCCTGTAATAAATGATTGAGTTTATTAAATTCTTTTTCTTCTATAAATTTTAAATCTTTAGCCAGTAAAAGCTGTGTTTCCAATTCAGCGCCTGAACCAAAAGCTATAGAAACAAATTGAGAAAATTCTTTAGTATGCTTTCTTACAAATCCTTCAGCAATATTGGACGGAATAGAAATCGCCGCTCTTCTCATTTGTGAAGTTAAACCATAAATTTCCATTTTAGGAAAATTATCAGTCAATTGATATATTTGTCTAACTAAATCAAAAGATTTTTGCCAAACAATTAAATCTTTGTAGGAATTTATCATAAATATAAAACTAATCACTAATCACTAGTCGCTAGTGGCTAGTCGCTTAAACAATCTCTCTTTGCGGTATCAATCCCGGATCAGTCGGCAATGTAAAATGAAAAACTGATCCGCGGCCGACAACCGATTCAGCCCAGATTTCTCCGCCATGGCGCCGGATTATATTTTTCACCATATAAAGGCCAAGCCCGGAACCCTCAGTAACCCGTGAAACCGCCTTTTCTCCCCTGAAAAATTTCGTAAATAATTTATTTAAATCTTCCTCTGATATTCCCATTCCCGTATCAGCCACATTAATCCGGATAAATGGCTTGTCCTTCCTTTGTTCAACGCTGAGAACAACCTGACCGTTGGGAATATTATATTTAATCGCATTTTCTAAAAGATTGGAAACGGCAATAACCAGTTTTTCAGGATCCACGGTGGCCATAATCGGCGATTCGGCCGGATTTTCCATATAGGCCCTGACATTGTATTCTTTGGCAATTGGCCCCGTCTGATTAATCGCTGACTCTAAAAATTTCACTATATCAATTTCCTGAAAATTATATCCGAATTTCCCCTCTTCAATCTTGGAAATATTAAGCAAATCCTCAACAATTTTAAGCAGATTATTTGAAGCCGCCGATCCTGTCTCAACTAATTCTTTCTGGCTCTCTGTAAGCGACTCGCTTTTCAGCGATTGAAACGCCCAATTAACTGCCGAAAGAGGCGTCCGGAGCTGATGCGCGGCTATGGTAATAAAATCGCTTTTTGACCTAAGAAGCTCCATTTCCCTTGTTTGGTCGCGGGTAATTTTCAAAAATCCGGTTATCTGCCCGTTTTCATCAAACATTTTATCGGTAACCACCTTCAATTCCAGCCGCGGTTCCTCAAAAGATATATTCACAATCTGCGGATACGCTCCTTCGGGTGTTTCTTGGACAACGGAAGGGGCAAGGGATTGGAAAATCACTTTTGCCAATATGCCAAAACGCGGATCGCGGACGCTTTCCGGAGAAAGTTTTTTCCCGACAGTTTCATCTTCATTAAGATTGAAAATTGACTGCGCGCCTTTATTAAAAAGTTCTATTTCAAAATCCTGATTATAAATAATCACCCCATCCCTCATTCCGGAAATTATGTTATCAATCCTGATTTTTCCTTTTTTAACGGCATAATTGGCTTTTGCCGATCTAATGTTAACTGCAAATATAACCGCGCCAACCGATAAAAGAACGGTTAAACTGACCAAAGTCCAAAAAGGCTCCAAATAAAAAACATCAATTATAAAAATTAAAAATACCAAAAATAAAAATAGCCATAAAATCTTCATTTCCGGCATTTTCAAGTATTGTTTAAATTTTTTAAAAAAATCCCGCATATTTCCTTAAAATCCCCAATTTTTTCCTATTTTAACATCCACTTTTACCGGCACTTCCAGTTCATAAGCGCTTTCCATAATTTTAACGATAACGCTTTCCGCTTCTTTTATTATATCGTCCTTAATCTCAAACAACAATTCATCATGAATCGTGAGAAGCATCCGGACTTTATCACTTCCCCTAATCCCGCTTTGCGGGACGGGCGACGTATCAGCGTTTAGCCATTTGCGCTTTTTTATTTCAGCGGCGACTTTTACCATGGCGATTTTAATAATATCCGCCGCCAACCCCTGAACCGGCATATTTATCGCCGCCCGCTCAGCTTCCGCCGCCTGCTGACGAAACATAGATGTTAATTCCAATAACCAACGGCGCCGGCCATTAAGATTTACAACATAACCGGAAATTCTTGCCTGAGATTTTACCTTTTCCTGCCATTCTTTTATATTTTTAAAATCACTGAAATATTCTTCAATGAAATTTTTAGCTTTGGTAAAATCCAAACCGCTGGTTTTTGCAAAAGCCATCGCCCCCATCCCGTAAACCACGCCGAAATTCAAAGTTTTCGCCGTCCGCCTCATTTCCGAAGTGACTTTTTCAAGCGGAACATTAAAAACATTCGCCGCCGTCATTTTATGAATATCCAGATTTTTATTGAATGCCTCAATCATCTTCGGATCGCCTGAAAGCGAAGCTAAAATCCTGAGTTCTATCTGCGAATAATCAAAAGAAGCGAGCTGATATCCTTTTTCCGCAATAAATGCTTTGCGAATTTCTTTCGCCCACTCGCCTTCGGCTGGTATATTCTGCAAATTAGGATTTTGTGAACTCAAACGTCCGGTAGTTGTGCCAGTTTGGATATAAGTCGTATGCACCCTGCTATTTTTATCGGCCAGAGCCTGAAGCGGCTTGACATAGGTTGATTGGAGCTTGAAAAGCTCGCGGTATTCCAGAATATGCCTTACCACCGGATGACGATCCCTGATTGTCATCAAAGTTTCCACATCGGTAGAAATTTTCCCGCCTTTTGTTTTTTTCACCCCCTTCAAACCAACCTGTAATTTCTGGAATAAAATCTCGCCAAGCTGTTTAGGCGAATTTATATTGAACGGCCCGCCGGATCCTTTATAAATTATTTTCACTAATTCCTCAATCCGGCTCCCTAGTTTTTTATCCAAACTTTTTAAAAATTTCGGGTCTAGTTTAATGCCTATTTTTTCCATTTCCGCTAAAACCGGCAGTAAGGGCATTTCCACTTCATAAAAAAGCTTTTCCAGCTTATATTCTTTCAGTTTTTTTTCGGCAATCTGGCAGAGCAATTGCAGATCTTTTTTTCCGCCAAATTCCTTATATAAATATTTCTGGCTCAAATATTCCGGAGTATATTCTTCTTCGTCCGGATTTATCAGCCAGAAAGCAACCCCGATATCAAAATATTGGGGTTGTCCCGAGTGTAACGAGGGACTACCTTTCTTTTTCAGTCCCTTTATTTTTTCCTTAAGGTTGAAATCAATTAACATGTAATTAATTTTATACCCACGACTTGCTAAAAGGTAATATTAAATAATATACTATAACTAGACTAATTTAAAAACAAAATAACCAATGCCCACCACCCTTCTTGATCTCTTTTTCCAAAACCGAACACAATTTCACGATATCATACCAAAATCACTTTTAAAAAAACCGCATCAGGAAGTAAATCTGACGGAAGAATTTTTTAAATTTCAAAAACGGCATCCCAGATTAAAGCTTACCGCCAAGGACGCTGCTGATCCGCGCAAACATGTTAATCTAGTTGATCGAATTCACCAAGAATTAGGGGTCGACTGGACTTACGGTGGCTGGCTAGAAAACCGAGAACAGTTATTTGCCGAGACTTACCTTAAAGAAACCGGCGACTGGATACATTTAGGAATTGACATCAATGTACCAGTCAGCACGCCAGTCTTAGCAGTTTTAACCGGAAAAGTTTATAAAGTTGGTTCAGATTATCCGGAAAAAGGCGGCTGGGGAAATTTTGTTATTATGGAACACAAAATTAAAGAGGTAGTTTTTTACAGTATTTATGGCCATTTAGCATCTGACGATTTATTGATAAATCTAGGATCTAAAGCAACTGACGGCCAAATGATCGGTAAGGTTGGCACTTACAAAGAAAACGGCTTTTGGCGGCCACATATCCATTTCCAATTCATTTCTGAAACTGAAATGAGAAAGCGAAAAAATCCGTTTACGCTTGATGGCTATGGTAAACCGCAAAATTTACCTTATTTAAGACAACACTATCCTGATCCGCTGGTATGTTTGCCGATGGGAAACAAAATAAACCCCGCTTAGCGGGGTTTTTATAATCTTTCTACCAAACTCCTAAACCCCAATTCCTCAAAATATTTTCTAAGCTCTTCTTTATTTAAGGAATGCGGTTTTAAATTATCCAAAGAAATTTGGAGCGGAACGTCCCGTTTCATGGCGGCAAGTTTTTTTGACAGGAACGCCATCTCGCGGCTATCTTCCAATTTTTTCTGCAAAACTTTTTTCGGTATCAATCCGACTTCTTCATAAATTTTTTCAATGGAACCATATTCCCTTATCAAATCAGTGGCGCCTTTCGGACCAATCCCTTTCACGCCGGGAATATTATCGGAAACATCGCCAACCAGAGCTTTGTAATCAACGAACTGTTTCGGAGAAAACCCATAATCCTGCAAAAAAAGCGCTTCGTTATATGTAATAGTTTTACTAACGCCGGTCCTTAAAAGCTCAACCACTACTTTATCGCCGTCAATCAGCTGTAAATTATCCTTATCGCCAGAGAAAATTATCACTTTTATATCCAAATCTTTTTTATAAATTTCCGACAGCGTGGCGACAATATCATCAGCCTCATATCCCGCTTTTTCCACAACAGGAATTCCGAATTTTTCAAAAGTCTGATGCGCCCCTTTAAGCTGAGGAATCAATAAATTATCAGTTGGCGGCCGGTGCGCCTTGTATTCCTTATACATTTCATCGCGAAAAGTCGGCTCTGGCCGGTCAAAAGCCGCCGCCACATAATCCGGATTATGATCACGTAGAATTTTCAAAAGAATACTGGATAATCCATAAATAGCGTTAATCGGCGCGCCTTGCGGAGTCGTCAGCGGAGGAAGCGCATGAAAACAGCGGTGGATCAAAGAATTGGCGTCTATAAGCAATAATTTTTTCATAGTAATGTTTGCGGAAAAAATTGTTTTATCTCTTCTGACCGCAATAAGCGCGTATCATCGGCAACTTTAGTCAAACCAAAAGATTGGCCATTAGCGGTGCCGATATAATAAACTTTCTTGCCAAATGACTTTACCTCCTCAATGGCCGGCACTAAGTCCGTATCAGAGCTTAATAAATAAGCGGTATCATATTTATTCTCTCTGGCAAAACGGATCATTTCTACCGCAATTCTGACATCAACGCCTTTTTCGTGAAAAGTTTTATCTGGATGCCGTATAAGCTGGCCGAAAACCGGAAAAATATTTTGCTGCTGCAATTTACCGATAAGCTTCTGCTGGTCTGCATACATTTTTTCCGATTTTTCATTATTCTGCTGGCGCTTTAAGGTTCCTATATAATATCTGATTTCAACTACTTTATTTGATTGCGCCAACCATTCTGAAAATCCCCTAAAATTAAAATCCAACAAGCTGGACTTGCCGCCTATTTTGGAAGACAAATATTTTAATTTAAAATAAAAATTATTTCCATCTATAAAAACAAATATCCTGTCCATGCGATTCATTATAAACTAAAACTGCCGTCCCGGAAACCGAGAAGGCAGTGAGATTAATACTCTTATGATAGAAAAACTTTACGAATAAGTCAATATCCGTAGAACTGTGGATAATTCTATTTAATATTAATAATTCTCTCTTTTTTATTTATCCCATGCTCAAACTTTACCCAAATCGTATTTTTGGGAAGCTGTTTTTTAATAAGTTCCGGCCATTCAATCAAAACTATATTTTCAGGATTATTGATTATTTTTTTAAATCCTAAATTTAAAACTTCTTTGGGTTTATTGATGCGGTATAAATCAAAATGATATACATTTAAACAGGGTTTAGGGTATAGGGTTAAGGGTATAGTATTTTTTTTGTTCTTAAATTTCTTTGGACTTTGGACTTTGGACTTTGGACTTATGTGATATTTTCTAAATATCACAAATGTCGGACTAGTAATCTGATGCTTAACGCCAAGCGCTTTTATAAATCCTTGCGTGAAAGTTGTCTTGCCGGAGCCGAGGTTTCCGGAAAGGGCGATCACTTTAGCCCGTAGGGCGTAGGGCACAGGGCGCAGGATTTTTTTAGCTAATTTTTTCGCTAATTTTTGAGTTTGTGATTTTGATTTGGTTACCATATTATTTATCATTCTTGTTTATTTCGCTTGTCATTCCCGCGAAAGCGGGAATCCAGAAAACTATAAATCATTATACAAATCTTTCCAGTCCGGGTTCTTACTTTCAATAAGTTTTAATTTCCAAGCTCTGCGCCATTTTTTTATTTGTTTTTCTCTGCTTATTGCCGCTTTAATATCTGACGCGCCTTCAAAATATACGAGATTATGTATCTTATAACGTTTTGTAAATCCATTATTAATGTCACTTTTATGCTGCCCTACTCTTTTTTTAAGATCATTAGTAACGCCGGTATATAAAGTTCCATTACGTTTATTTGCCAATATATAAACATGGTATAAATTCATTTGAATTACTGGATTCCGTATCAAGTACGGAATGACATCAGAATAATTTAATATCTAACTTCTTTTCTAATTGTAGAACTAAATAAAGCCCTATTCCAGCCAAAATTGCCGCCGCCAAAAAACACGCAAAAAACACCGGCGCTAAATTACTGTTGCTGTTAAGTCGCCCATATCCAATTTCCCCTATTCCTGATTCACTATTCACGATTCTCGCAATAATTTTGCCTTCTTCCGCTTGACCGGAATAGCTTAACTCGTCAACTAATTTTCCAGCGCTGTCATAAAGAAAAATCTGCTCGCCATTATTATTCAAAGAAATTTTTGTCTGCAAATACGGCAAAGATAATTCTTTTCCGCCATCCAAACTACCGCTTAAACTGAAAGTTTTTCCCGAAGCGTCTTTAACAGACCAACCATTTAAAATAACGGCCTTATCGCCGTCATTAAAAATTTTTATATACTCGCCATCCGCATCTTTCCCGACAGGATTGGGTAAAAATTCTTTTATTATCATATCAGGAAGTGAAAATGTGATTGCAAGTTATAGATTAACTCTTAGTAATTAATTTGTATTTAAAACTTTTTTTACAGTAATTTATTTTTACTGAATAACATAAGTAACTTGAAGTTAATCCTATCACATTTCTACTTCCTGGCATAAAAACTAAACCAATGCGCCTTCTTCCGGAAATTTATATCCCAAATGCTTATACGCCTCAGGAGTTGCAATTCTGCCGGACGGAGTGCGGTTCAAAAGCCCGATGCTCATCAGATACGGCTCATAAACATCTTCAATAATTCCCCTATCATCATTCATAGCGGCGGCAAGAGTCTGGATTCCCACCGGACCGCCGTGGAATTTATCAATAATAGCTTTTAATAAATCTCTGTCAGTTGGTTCAAGGCCAAGCTCGTCAATTTCCAGCATTTCCAAAGTGGCTTTGGCGGTTTTCGCATCAATTTCTTTCAAGTTATTTACCTCAGCATAATCACGGACACGCTTCAAAAGCCTGTTTGCGACTCTCGGAGTAAAGCGGGAAGCCTTGGCAATGCTCGCAACGGCTTCATTATCAAGTTTTACGCCCAAAAGATTCGCTGAACGTTTAAGAATTGTTTCTATGTCGGCAACTTTGTAATAATCAAGCTTGAAAGAAGCGCCAAAACGGGAACGGAGCGGCCCGGAAAGCAAATTCGCGCGGGTAGTGGCGGCGACCAGAGTAAATGGCGGAAGATCAATGGAAAAAGTCCGCGCTCCGGTTCCTTTTCCGACAATCAGATGCAATTTCCTGCTTTCCAGCGCCGGATAAAGAACCTCCTCAATCTGGCGGTTAAGCCGGTGCGCTTCATCAATAAAAAGCACATCGCCTTTTTCCAGATTGCTTAAAATCGCGGCAAGATCGCCCATTTTTTCAAGAGTCGGACCGGAAGTCACTTTCATATTTGCCCCCATTTCTTTGGCGATGAGATGGGCAAGAGTTGTTTTTCCGAGTCCGGCCTGACCGTAAAACAAAAGGTGGTCGCAAGACTCCTTTCTTTTTCCGGCGGCATCTAAAATAACGCGCAAATTCGCTTTTACTTTTTCCTGTCCGACATAATCAGCCCAAGAATCCGGCCTCAGCGCCAGATCAATATGGACATCCTCCTCATTTTTTACCGCAACTTTTTTTATATCCATCTACTTACTTTATAAGTCATATTCAAACCCCTGTCCATGAAAAAAATCTGGGGGGTTGACAAACCCTATTTTCTATGCTATATTGTTTATAGTTTCAAGATTGATAGAAAATTTTGTTCTATGGGCGGGAGTTATCTTTTTATGGATAATTTGGCTCCGGCTGGATTACTCCTATAAGTAATTCTAATCTTTTCTACTTTAGTTAGAAAAGTTCCACACTTGTCGCTTCGCGACTTTTTGCCCATAGAACAAAGTTTTCTATATTCCGCTTAAACTAGCTGTTATATGATCGGTCCGGTTAATTTTTCGACCTCTTTTATTGTCGTTAAGCCGCTTATCGCTTTCAAAATCCCGTCTTGCTGCATCGTCACCATTCCCTGCCGAAGGGCAAATTCATTGATTTCAATTTCTCCCGCTCCTTTCATCATCAATCCTTCAATTTCTTTGGAAATACGTAAAAGTTCATAAATTCCAACCCTGCCTTTGAAGCCGGTATTTCCGCAATAAGAACAGCCTTTCGGCTTATAAATCTCAATTTCTTTATGCTCATTTTTATCAACCCGTTCCGGAAGATTTTTAATGAATTTTTCCAATTTTGATTCCAAAGCGGAATCGATTTTATCTTTGACTTTGCATTTCTCGCATAATCTCTTCACAAGGCGCTGGGCAATAATCAAGTTCAAAGCAGGCCCGATGCTTGTCGGCTTAACTCCCAAATCAACAAGGCGCGGAATGGCGCCGGCCGCTTCATTGGCATGGACTGTGGAAAATACCAGATGGCCGGTAAGCGCCGCCTGAATGGCGATTTCCGCGGTTTCCTTATCGCGTATTTCACCGATCAGAATCATGTCGGGATCCTGCCTCATTATCGATCTCAGGCCGTTAACAAATGTATAATTCGCTTCCGGATCAACCTGGGTCTGTTCAATGCCCGCCAAGTGATATTCAATCGGATCTTCAATGGTAATGATTTTAATTTCCGGCTCGCTGGCTTTCTTCAAAAAAGCGTAAAGCGTAGTCGTCTTTCCCGAACCGGTGGGGCCGGTATTCAGGATCATGCCGTTCGGCTTCTTCAATTCCGCTTCAACTATGTCCAAATCGTCTTTCCTAAATCCCAAGCTTTGGAGATCTAAATTAATGGCATCCGGGTCAAGAATGCGCATGACGACAACCTCCCCGAATTCCGAAGGAGCCACCGCCACGCGGATTTCAATTTCTTTTTTACCGAGCCCGATCGTAAACCGTCCGTCCTGCGCCTCATCGCGGATATTCAATTTCAGATTGGAAAGCAGTTTGATGCGCGACGCAAGATGAGAATAAATCATTTCTTTAAGATCATCCAAAACATCAAAAAGATCGCCGTCAATCCTGTATCTGAGCCGAGCGGCATCCTTTGAAGGCTCGAAATGGATATCGGAAGCCCGATTTTTCAAAGCGCCCGCTAAAATGATTTCCAGCATCTGGCCGGTGGTAAACTTCTTAAAATCAAAATTATGGATTTCATCTTTTACTAAATCAAGATTGGTTAATTTTTTTGTCAGACCTTCTATCCTGTCTTTGTCAATATCAATCCTGCCGCTTATTGCGGCGGTTTTTTTAGTCACATATTTATAAAAATCCCAGGCCTTTTTCAAACTGGATAAAGATACGATAAAATTTTTCGGCTTAAATCCTTTTTTTACCAAATCGTCAAAAATTCTTTTTGCTTCCGGATTCGTATTATCAAAAGCCGCGAAAACAATCTTATCGCCCTTCTTTTCAATTACCGCAACTTGCGCTTCTCTTGCCCTTTCTTCCGGTATTAATTCCAAAGCATCTGTTTCTATGGGCTGGATAGCCAAATTTATATAGGGTGTGCCTAATTTTTCAGCCCGGCGCTCAGCATCTCTTTCTTCAGCTTCTTTGCGCGTCTTATCCAAAATACTTTTTAACTTCGCGCTTTCGTCCATTCCCCGTAGTAGAAATTCAGCTACGCAAAATTGCGTTGAGTGAATTTTAATTAATTACTAATGTTTCGATACATCTAACTTTGCCTCTTATAGTAAAATTCCTTTTGCGTCAGCAACCACTGAATTTTCACTACGGGGCATTGCCTATATTTTAACCGCAAAAATACTTATATATCAAGGAAAATTGGGGATAAGGGGCGCTCGTAATTTACCTACTTACCGGCACCGGCGTTCACCGACTCCTGCGGTCGGTGCCGCCTACACCTCGCTCCAAAATTTTTTGTTTCACAAAAAACCAAGCATTTTAGAGCTCCGTAGTTGCCGCACAGTAAATAAATTACTCGCTATTTTTGAAAAATT
>JBBUBH010000047.1:0-8845 GCA_038078395.1 Patescibacteria group bacterium | reverse complement strand
ATAGTGGACAGATTAATCGCCGCCGAAGCCCATGTCCCTCTTTGGGATTTAAGAACCGGCCGGCTGAATTCCGATGATTATTTTGAATTCATACAACAGGCCATGGATCAATTATCCAACGCCCCGATTTACATTGACGACACGCCATCGCCGACAATTCTCCAAATGAGATCAATGGCGCGCCGGCTGCAGGCGGAACACGGACTCAGCCTGATAGTGGTTGATTACCTCCAATTGATCCAGCCAAGAGCAAGTTCCGACAGCATGGTCCAACAAGTCACGGAATTTTCCCGCGGGCTGAAATCAATGGCGCGCGAACTGAATGTTCCGGTTCTTGCCGTGTCCCAACTGTCCCGCGAAGTTGATAAGCGCGACAATAAACGGCCGCGGCTTTCCGACCTCCGCGAATCAGGAGCAATAGAACAGGATGCTGATGTGGTGCTTTTCATATACAGAAAAGACAAAGATAAAATAAATCCGGCGGTTGAAGATGAAAACACCGCTGAAATTATCATCGCCAAGCACAGAAACGGCCCGACCGGAATGATTAAACTTAAATTTGACGAGAAAAAAGTCTGTTTTGTATCAATAGACAAATACCATTCAGCAATTAACAATTAAAAAAATAAAAAAGCGACTAGTGCTTAGCGATTAGCGACTAGTCCCGCGAAGCGGGATTTCTAGTGGCTAGTGGCTAGTGGCTAGTCCACTAATCGATGCCGTCAGATCCGATAAAAAAATTCACGGAAATTTTTTCCAAATTCCCCTCCATCGGACCGCGCCAGGCAATGCGGCTGGCTTTTTTTATTGCCGGACTCGGCAAAACAAAAATCAAGGAAATTTCCGACGCTGTTTCTGAATTATACGGACTTAACACCTGCGCCCGCTGTTTCCATACTTTTACCCTTACGGCGAACCCAGGACGATCCGATGAAAAACTCTGCCCCATTTGCAGCGACCCAACACGAGAAAAAGGAATTATCGCCATCATAGAAAAAGAAACTGACCTTATTTCGCTTGAAAAAACAAAAAAATTCAACGGCCGATATCTCCTGCTCGGCGAACTTGATAAAACCGGAGAACTTGAACCCGAACAAAAACTCCGCCTCAATAATTTAAAAACATTTATCAAAAAAGAACTGCGCGGCAAAGCTGATGAAATAATCCTCGCAATAAATCCAACTGTTTACGGAGATCTTAACGCCGCTCTGCTCAAAAAAGAACTTGAAGAATGCGCGGAAAAAATTACCCGCCTCGGACGCGGCATTCCGACCGGAGGCGAAATAGAATTCGCCGATGAAGAAACGCTTGGACAAGCGCTTGAAAGAAGGAATTAACTAATATACAATCATTATAGTTCAAATAAAAAATAGAAAAGGATTTTAGATGGCCAAGGAAATAAGAATAGCGAAACGGGACTTTTATATCTTTAATATACTATTCTTGTTATCTTGTGGGCGGGGTAATTTCCGCTACAGCGAAATCAGGGGAATGTTAAAATTAAAAGATAGCCAGACAGATCACGGCTTAAAATTATTGCGCAAGCACTTCTTGATCATCGCGCACATAATCCCTACAAAGAAAGGCCGCATCTTCGTCGAATACAGATTATCCAAGCGCGGTAAAACCCTTTTAAAAACCCTCAATTCTTTGAAAAAATATTCTTTAAAGTAAATAAGTAACGCAGAAGCCGCTCATTGAGCGGCTTTTTTATTTATCCTGAGCCTGTCGAAAGATTATTTTATTGATATAATTTCTAATTCAGTAAATCTCTGCCTATGCCCCTTTTTCTTCCTGCGTCTGGTTTTAGAATGATATTTAAATACGATCTTAGTCCGTTCTTTCCCCTGCTTCAGAACTTTTGCTTCAACTTTTGCGCCTTCAACATAAGGAGCGCCGATTTTAACATCCTCACCGTCAGCAACAAGAAGAACTTTGTCAAAAACAAAATTTTCCGCCGGTTCAACGATTAATTTCTCAACTTTTAATCTTTGTCCGGCCTGAACCCTATACTGTTTTCCACCGGTTTCAATTACTGCAAACATATTATTAATTGATGTTAATAATAACATTTACCGAAATAAGAATCAACACCATGAAAATAAAAGTGGAAAAAGCCAGAGAATAAGACAAAAACCTTTCCCTAAAATAAAAAATCTGCGCCAACCCCAGATTTAAAAACCAAACGAATCCGGCAACGGCAATAATCCCAAAAACATCCTTAAAATTGCCGAAAAAATCGGCTCCCTTGAAAATATCAGAATGGATAATCAAAAGATTCCCCGCTCCCCATAAATTAACATAAGCGATAAAAAAAGCGGAAATAAAAATAACCAGGCTTGCAATAAACGTCCAAAATATATACTTATCTTTTAACAAAATCGGAACCGTGTATTTAATCATATTTTTTAATTAAAGGTAGCCCTAATGAGAATCGAACTCATGTTCTGGCCTTGAGAAGGCCATGTCCTAACCACTAGACGATAGGGCCGGATAAATAACTATCCAAAGTATAATCCGTGCAATGCCAGTAATCAATAAATAAAAGCCGCCTCCATAGACGGCTTAATATCCCCCCACTTGCATCCAAAATAGTTCAGCGCATTTCTTCAATCGTTTCAGCTTTTCCGGATCCTTTCTTATTTCTCCAATCGGAACCAATCTGCCAAATCTTGACCAAGAATCTTCAAAAGAAGTCCGGCACCAACAACTGCCGTCCTCATCACATTTCAAATTCCAATAGGCGCCGAACTTAAGAAAAAAAATCAATCCTTCGCCCGATCTTTCACAGCCCCAGAACACATCAGCCAAAGCCAGCATTTCAAGATCTTTATTTTCTAGCCCAATCAGCGCGTATTCCCGCCAATTATTTTCCAATTCTTCTAGATTCATACCTCCCCTGCAATTCAAGGTATCTAATTAAAGTATAGACAACATCAAGTTATTACACAAACCAAAATCCTAAACCTGCCGTATTTCCTCAATAACCTTATCCAGCGCTATCGCATGGGAACCTTTGACTAAAACCAGATCTCCTTTTCTCATCAACTTCTGAACTTCTAACTTCGCCTCATCAGCCGTATCAAAACTTAAAACATTTTTCTTGGGCATCCCTTTTTTTAAAGCGGCAGCGGCAATAAATTTTGCCCTGCTTCCAACCGTAACTAAAATATCAAAAACTTTTGGAATTTGCCTTCCAATAGATTCATGCGCCTCGGACGTGTATTTTCCGATTTCAAGCATATCGCCCAAAACCGCAATTTTCCTCGATGAGCCGACATTCTTGGCTGTCTCGATTGCCGCCTCCACTGAAAGCGGAGACGCATTATACGAATCATCAAGAATATATGTATGCTTTATTCCCGGAATTATCCTGCCCCGGCCCGGCATAATCTGATAATCCAAAAGCGCCTCGGAAATTTTCACAAGATTCAACCCGAAAGCTATTCCCACTGAAGCGGCCGCCGCAGTGGCATATGCCTGAACCCTTCCGAAACAGCCGTCCAGACGGACAGGAACGAAACTGCCGCCATAAGTCAGCTTAAAAGCGACTCCCAACGGATTTTTTCCTTCCATCTTAACTTCATAATTGCTAATCATCACATGAGCATCCTTATTGAAACCGTAAGTCATTATATGCGCCCTTGTCCTGTCTTTCATCGCAAGCACGCTTGCATCATCAGAGTTTAATATTGCGAAACCTGTTGACGGAAGAACTTCAGCGATTTTTGATTTTTCCCGCGCCACTGCTTCCGGCCCGCTGTAAAATTCAACATGCACCGGAATATCTCCGATTGCCGTAATCACGCTGATTTGCGGCTTGGCAATATCAAGCAGATATTTTATGTCTCCGGGCTTATCGGCCGCATATTCCAAAATCAGAAGTTCCGGATATTTCATCCGGAAAATAAGTCGGCATAAAGACAAAAAAATAACTTTCAGCCAGAATAGTTTTCCTTTTATTTCTTTATAATCGCCAAGAATCGTAAGCGGCATTCCGATTTCATTGTTGAAATTCCCCTTGTTCGCCCTGACATTCCGATAACGCCTCAGAACGGTAAAAATAGCCTCTTTTGTGGAAGTTTTCCCGACTGTTCCGGTAATCGCGATAATCCCCGGCTGATATTTCCAAATAGTCCAAACCGCCAGCCGGCGGATAAAATTCTGAAGATATTGTTTTGATTTTTCTTTGGTATTCATAAAATTCTTTATTCTAAACTTTGCGCCTAAAACCTACAACCTAATCTAAGTAATCCGGCGGGACATTATAATAATTTAACAGAAATTCTGCCAATTCGCGAAATGCCGGCACCACGGTAAGGCCTGCCAATGAAACATTTTTAGGATTATCAATGCGAATCATGACGGTAAATTTCGGATTATAGGCCGGCGCAAAACCGACAAAAGTATGAATATAATTTTCCGTGTATCCGCCATATTTAAAATCCGGAATTTGGGCCGTTCCTGTTTTTCCGGCAATATCAAATTTCGGTATCTGAGCGATTACCGCCTTTTTAACCGCCGAAACCATCATCTTTGTTGTTTCTCTGGACGCTTCTTCGCTGATAACCCTGCGAACAACAACCGGCGATTCATCTTTTATAAGATACGGCTTCATTAAAACTCCGCCATTGGCGATAGCCGAAATTGAACTGATCAACTGAATCGGGGTCAGGGAAATCCCCTGCCCAAAAGCCGCAGTGGCAAAATTAATATCGCGCGAACTATTTTTCAAATTATTCAAACTCCCGTTCAATTCTCCCGGCAAACCGATATTTGTTTTCTCGCCAAGACCGAATTTAACCAAATAATTATAAAATAAATCTTTGCCTATAAGTTTTCCGGCATAAGCCGCTCCGGTATTAATTGACCCCTCTATAACTTCCGTCATTGTCACCTTGCCATGAGCTTTTTTATCCCAATTCTTGATTGTAAATCCGTTAAGAGTCAAGGAGCCGGAATCATAAAAAGTCGTGTCCGCAGTCAATTTCCCGCTGTCCAGACCGGCAGCCATCGTAATCACCTTCATGACGGATCCCGGCTCAAATACGGATTGGACTATCGGATTCAGGAAATCGCCGATTTTATAATCTGAAAAATTATTAGGATCAAAATTCGGATACGCCCCCATCGCCAAAATTTTTCCGGTCTTCGGATCCTGAACCATGACCATTCCCTGATCGGCGGAATATTTCTGAATAAGATTGAATAAAACTTCTTCCGCTGCCGTTTCTATATTTGAATCAATCGTCAAATAAATATTTTTTCCGGCAATCGGTTTAATAACGCGCTCGCCGTCCAAACGCCCTTCTTCCCCGCCGAGCCCGCCATTATACAATAATTCCAAGCCATAACGCCCGTTCAAACCGGAATTATCCGAAGCCGAACCGACAAAACCCAGAACATGAGAAGCCAATGTTTTAAGCGGATAAAAACGGAAATTTTCTTCTTCAATATAAATTCCCGCGGGTTTCAATTCTTTTATCTTATCAACTTGGCCATTTGACGCCTTCTTAACCAATAACTCGTATTCGTCTTCGCTTCCTTTATTGAGCATTGAAAATAATTTATCATTTTTTATATTCAAAATTCCTGACAATTCCGCGGTCATTAATTCCGGATCTTTTACATCCTTCGGAACTGCAAAAATAACCGGATACGCTTTCGTAATAGCGGCGGCAACAGGAGTGCCATTTTTATCGGAAAAATAAATCCCGCCGCGCTGAGGCATCAGATATCCGGATAAACGGGTTCTGGAAAGGGCCCGCGCCGTGTAATAACTTCCTTTAACTATCTGCAAGTCATAAACATGATAAATCAACGAAGAATACAGACAGGCAAAAGAAGATATTATTAAAAACAATCGGAATTTCATTAATTTAGGTAAAAAGTTATAGATTTCAGGTTAAAGAATTTTATTTGCTTGAACCTTGCACCTTTCACCTTGAACCTTATTCAAAATCAGCGGTTAGCCAGCGCCTTATTCTCCATATAACTCGGATTTTTATCCTGGACCAAACCACGCGCTTTTATAAAATCTCCCAAATTGCGGACATCAGTTTTCTGAAGCAATTCATTTCTGACTTCCGCATTCATTGATTCAAGCTCTTTTGATGCTTTATCTTTTATGCTGATGCCGTATTTTAAATTAACATTAGTATTATAAATAAAAATGCAAGAAACCGAAAATAATAGGGTGAGCGTTCCGATAAAAATAAATTCTCTTATCTGCAACTTAGCTTTATATGGTTCAATAATTGTCATTTTGACTAGCCACTAGCCACTAGCCACTAGCCACTAGTAATCCCGCTTCACGGGACTAGTCGCTAATCGCTAAACACTAGTCGCTTTTTAATATTGCCCCCCGAAGTTTTGCCGACCTCGAACGGGGATTTTTTACCGCTTCTTCATCGCTTGGGCCTATCGGCTTTTTCGCAAGAAGATGCAAACGACCTTTTTTAAATAATTCATTGAATTTTAATTTAACTATTCTGTCTTCTAAAGAATGGAAAGAAATAATCACCACTCTGCCGCCGGGCTTCAATATCTGATCAAGGGAATCAAGGGCTTTTTCCAAATTTTCAAGTTCTCTATTCAAATAGATTCTCAGCGCCTGAAATGTTCTTGTCGCCGGATGTATCCTCCCGCGTTCATAAAATTTCGGAACCGCTTTTCTTATCGCTTCGCCGAGCGCCTTGCTGGAATTTATCCTATGCCGTTCTTTTATTATCGCTTCCGCGATTTTCCTCGCATATTTTTCTTCCCCGAATTTATTTATGATTTCAGTCAATTCGGAAACATTGGTGCGTTTCAGAAATTCTTCCAAAGATTCAGATTCATCGCTGTAAGTCATAATCAACGGCTCATCTTTCCGGAAACTGAATCCCCTGCCTGCGCAGGCGGGCCTATTCTCCATTTCCAGCTGTTCGGAAGAAAAACCGAGATCAAGCAGTAATCCATCAGCTTTTGGAAAATCATTTTTTGCCATAATCACAGGAAGTTCCGCATAGTTTCCGTTAACGCACAAAACATTTTTATGCGCGCTGAATTTCTGTTCCAACTTTTCCGCATTTTCTTTATCCCAATCAACAAGCAGTAATCTTCCTGAATCTCCGATTTTTTCTAATATTTTTTCCGCATGTCCTCCGCTTCCGGCAGTTCCGTCAATAATCACATCTCCAATTTTCGGATTGATTACTTCTATCACCTCTTTTAAAAGAACAGGAATGTGCATAGTAGTCTATAAAGTCTTAATGTCTATAAAGTCCATAATGTCCATAAAGTAAGAAGTCTGTGATTATTATAAAATTTTTTATAACTTTCGACTTTAAGACTTTTGACTTTCGACTTTTGACTAGATGCCCATTTCTCCCAACTTCTCCGCTATATCGTCTCCGTTCGCCTCCGTCTTTGATTTATATTCTTTCCAGCTTTCTGAATTCCAGATTTCAAACCGGTTATAAAGTCCGGTAACAACAACTTCTTTTTTCAAATGCGCGTACTCCCTCAGATAATTCGGTATCAGAACTCTTCCCTGCTTATCAACTTCCGCATCAGTCGCTTCAGCAAGCATCAGCCTTGTAAAAGCGCGGGAATCAGAACGGGCAATCGGCATTTTATCCACAATTTTCTGCGCAAAGATTTCCCATTCTTTTTCCGTAAAAACAAAAAGACAGCGATCGAGCCCCCTGGTAATAATTGCCTTCCCGCTCAATTGCTGCCGGAATTTGGAAGGAATTGCAACCCTCCCTTTTGTATCTAAATTGTGTTGGTATTCTCCTAAAAACATAGATTTATGCTAGTGGAGTTGTCCCCAGATTCAGGCCTTATCCCCATAGTTATCCACAATTCCCCACTACCCTTTTATCATACACCACTTCCCTCTTATAAAAAAGAGCTGTAATAGGGATTCAAAAAACCCTTATTTTATAAGGGGAAAACGCCTTTTATATGAAGTTATCCACTTTTTTAATCTACAAACCAAAAAATCGGTAAGAACCGGGTTTTAAAAATATAAGAAATTATGCGCTATCTAAACCGGAAAAATCTTAAAAATGAACTTATTGCATTCTTAATTTTTTCTGCTGCCCTGGCGCCCGCGCCTGCTACGTTTGTTACCGCCGGCACAGTTGAACTGGAAATATTTTTTTCCAACTGCTGAGGAAATGACGGCAATTTTTCAAGCGGTTCGCCATGCGGACCAGGTAATGGCTTAGTAACCGGGGCTATTTTAGATGCAGGAGATTTTAAAGCCGGAGCTGTTGTTTTTGCCGGCGTAACCGGTGCCGGATTTGATATAATCGGTTTTGAATCGGAAGTGACGGAATTAACGCAACATTTATTATATACAGCTGAATAAATATTTTTATCCACCGCTGAACAGCCGCCAACAGCATCAACGATAGCTTTTGCTTCTGTCGGACAACTTGCGGGATAAGACGCGGCGAAAGAGAAATTGGCAATTAGTAAATAGAAAATAGTAATTAGAGAAATTTTTTTCATAGTTTTATTAACGATTAGAAAGATAACTATTAAGAGCATTTAATAATGTCGATTTATCTTTTTTATCAATTACACCATCAATAAGCGCGTCATTAAGTGTTTGAAGAAGAGCTTTTGGCGCCTGCGCCGCTTGCGCTGCTGCCGATGTTCCAGAAGCAGTCAAAATTTGCGCCGGTAAATTATCGCCTGGCAATCCCAACACGCCATAGCTGTTAGTCCAATCCATATCAGAAAGTTGCGACGTTTTAACGGAATTCGGAGACCAGATTAAATCATTGTTATCGCCCGAATCAAATGCCGCAGAAGTTTGCATGCCATTTATTGGATATGCCGCATCGCCTTC
>JBBUBH010000046.1:0-1895 GCA_038078395.1 Patescibacteria group bacterium | reverse complement strand
TATTTAAATGCGGTAGTAGCTTAGCGGCCTAAAGCGCCTCCCTGTAGATAACTGCAGCTCCTAATGGAAACTTTAGGATGAACATTCTGGGATAACGGTGAAGCCTTTAATAGAATTTATTTATGGTAATACCGTGGGAACTCTCAATTTCTTGGGCTGAAAGCTCCAAGTGAAATGAGGGAGCGCCGTAGAGACTAGATACCAGAGCGTCTAACCCTAATTTAGGTAAGACGAAGATATAGTCCACACCATTATGAAAATAGTGGGTTCGTGCACGGAGGAGACCGTGGGTTCAAATCCCATCTACCGCGCAAATTCAAAATATCCCATTTGGGATATTTTGAATTTTGTATGATTGAAAGGGATTTGAAGGGTATTCCAAAAATATAAACTGCTTTATATTTTTGGAAACCCCGGCTCCAAAGGAGGAGCGAGCCTGCGCTTTGCGCGCGCGAGCGACGGGTGAGGAGAAATCCCATCTACCGCGCAAAATAAAAAACCCGCTTTATGCGGGATTTATTTTATCCAAGATCAGATAGATACCCAATCCAATAAATTATTCTTTTATTTGTCTGATCGCAAACGCTTTTAATGATGACATCTTTTTTAAAACCGGGGACCGGTATTGAATTAAAGATAGCATCGAGGATTTGCCGTTTTTTCAGAGCTATATCCTGCGCCATTTCATCGTCATCGGCAAAAAATATTTCTGCGGGAAGATCCTTGCGTATTTCTTCGCGATTATCATTGCTTGTAATTATAGCGGCGTAAATGGTTATATATTCCGTCATTATTTTTTCCGGATATATAGATATTCCAGTGCTGACAATATTTTACAATATTCTTTTTATCATTACAATCGGGTCTCTGATTTTTATTATTTCATTAATATTTTCCTCAATCACTCCTTTCGGCGAGGCGGAATGAATCGCTTTGTGATTTTCTGAATATATCGCCACGTGGCCGATATAGATTTTCCGTTCAGGAAAAAGCTCATCATTATAATGGCCCTTTGAACCGCGGAAAAAAAGCAGATCCCCGGTTTTGGCATTTTTTATGTCCAATATTTCTTGTCCTTGTGTCGCTTGCAGGATAGTGCTTCTTTCCAATTGGACATTGATTTGCTTGTAAATATATTGGGTAAAAGAAGAACAATCAAAATATTGCGGAATATCTTCTGGCTTGGCGCCGTATTTATACGGAGCGTCGATAAAGGATCTGGCTAGTTCTAATATTTTTTCTTGTTTTTTATCCATGGTTTATTTCATTATACTATACAAACGGTTGCAAATTAGCAATTTTGGGGTATTATATAGTAGCGGGGTAGAGCAGAGGTCAGCTCGTCTGGCTCAATAAAGTTTGGGCGTTTCAGCGGGTAACCGTTGAAAAGATAATTTGCCAAATTCGGGGAAACCCCTTCCGTTAGTTAGCGGAGAGGCAATCCCGAGCCAACCCTGATTTAAAAAATCGGGAAGTGTGTAGAGACTAGATGGTAAAATTGCTTTAAGCAATAAGGTATAGTCCAGACTACAAACCGAATATATAATTTTTATATGTTCGGGCGATGAAAATCGTAGTTAGTATGCATAACCAGAAGGTCGTTGGTTCGAATCCAACCCCCGCAACAAATCTTCATTTTCTTTCTACTGGTACCAGCATAGTCCCGCTCCTGCGGCGGGACTTGCTTACGTCTCAGCGTCAAAAGTCCCGCATAGCGGGACATCAAGCTTTTGACGCTTCCGAAGTTACCATACGAAAGAAATTTCAGATTTAACATATTTTTTGGTTGCAATTCTGATTTATTTTAATATATATTTATAATATTGCCTGTGTAGCTCAGTGGTAGAGCGAGGTCTTCATAAGGCCGAGGTCGCAGGTTCGATCCCTGCCACAGG
>JBBUBH010000045.1:0-2427 GCA_038078395.1 Patescibacteria group bacterium | reverse complement strand
CGGCGCTCCGAGAGAAATCCGTTCATTTTTCAAATTATTAATTATTAAATCAATAACCGGCGGGCCTTTCGGCGGAGGAGGATCTTCCACGGCTATATTCACATAACCAATATTGGAAACCTTCCCATCATTCTGAACCAATCTTAAAACTCCGTAACGATATACCCCCGCCTTGTCATAAAATTTCAATTCCCCGAGTGAAATAACGCATTCTTGCGAATTTTGCGGATCAAAAATCGCCGATTCAAAAACCGGATTTCCCTGATTAAGATCGCTGTTCCATTCGCATCTTCCGCCCAGAGAAAGCAAATTAGTCCATTCCCCTGTGTTGTCGCGGGAAATTTTTTTATTACCATCAATATCATAAGCGGCGCTCAGCCAGATTTTTACCGGTTCTCCTCTGACAACACGGATGCTCTTTGAAAAATTCTTGCCGTCCAAACTAATGCTTGCCTCAGCAACCGGCAATGAAACAGCCGTCCCTCCGGTTCCGCCGACAACCTTTACAACCGCTTCATCGGACCCATAACCCGGACAATACAATCTATATGTATAAGTTCCGGCTTTTGTTTCCGAACGCAAATCGCTTCCGGCTTTTGTTTTAATCCCAACCCAAGAACCGTATGCCAAACAATAAGCGTCAATATTCCAGGATAAATTAACCGAAGCCGGAGCTTTTATTGTAAGAGGGCCGTCAACCCCGTTGACTTTCAAATCTAATTTTTCCGCAACCTTAGGCGCCGTCACAACCGGTTTTTCTTCCGGCGGAATTTCAATAGGAACTTCTTCCGCCTTTTTTTCCGGCGCCACCACATTCAAAGTAACTGAACGGCTGGAAAGTCCGAGTTCGGAAAATTCTCCGGTAGCCGTAATTGTGTATCTTGTGGTAAAAGCGGGAGAAACTTTCACAGACCCGCTTGATTTAACAATTCCTATTCCCTGATTGACTGAAATGGAAACGGCATTATTCACTTTCCAGCTTAATGTAGCGCCCTCCCCTTTTTTAATTGAAGACGGCTCCACTTTTAATTCCACCGCCGGCGAAGGAGGGATATTGCCGACATAAACCGTTAATGTTTTGGCAATAATTCCTTGAACTATTGATTTATTGTTGTCCAAATATCCGGTGCATTCGAATTTAAAGGAATAAATTCCTCTTTTAACATAGTCATAAGTTCTGCTTCCGCCCAGCAATGATGTCGCCCCGGCGTCAAAATCTTCGGAAAAATTTCCGGTTTCCGGAGCTTTTCCGGAAAGCGCGCATTTTGTGGCTGTCGGAGCTTTCCAATTAATGGTAAATTTTCCCTGTTCGTTTATCCTGTCCGCGGTAACCGTGAATTTCACCATTTTTTCTATTGGCGGACAATACATGCTTCCCCTGTTCCCGGGCGGCAATGGCACAACTTGCTCCTTGGTATAATAGCAATATTCAGGATCAACACCACGTATGTCATTTGAACCTGAACCGTATCTTGTTATCAGATAAGATTCATATGTTTCAATTCCCTTACCGGAAAGAGCCCGCTGGCAATAGCCCCAGCTTCCATCTATCCGACCGCCCTCATAAACGCTCCAAGCGCAAAGCGGCGGAGGGCCCTCTGATGGTTCAATTTCCAATTTTCCTTCCTTGCCCTGAACCGGACAAGCTTTTTCTTTCCGTTGATAAGCCACTTCCGTGCAACTTCCGGAATTGGAAACATCAATATTCACATATCTATTAAATTCGGTTTCTACGACGCCGCCGACGGAACATCCGCCAGACCGATACTGCATCCCTGTTTCCTGCCAATCGGTATAACATTTTTCCTGCGCTATCGCATTATTATCAAGATAATTTAAAAATAGAAGGAAAGGTCCTGCCAATATTGAAATGAAGAAAATTGCTTTTTTCATACTTTATTTAATCTTAATACTTTATTATAAAAACAAAAACCCCTAACAGGGGTTTTTAGGGTGTTGGCTGAATGCGGGAAATTTTTTTGGGAATATAAAATCGCAAAATTTCTTTCTGTCTATTGGAAAAGACTGACCAATAATATTCTTCTTTGGCATAAATTATATCCTCGCTGTCTTTGGGGAAAATTGCATGGAGAACTTCGTGCAATAATGTCTGCGCAATTTCATTCTTATTTCTGTTCTTTCTTTTATCTTTTGACAAAAAAATAATCCCTTCTTCATCGAGATAGCCGCACAAATATTCTTTTTTTCGATCAGGATCTTTTAAACTTTTTACCAAATAAATGGCTTCGACTTCGTCGCTATTAAGGACATTAACAATTTTTTCAAAAAATTTGTCTATTCTTTTATTGCCGCTGGAAATGCGCTGTTTATTCGCCACAGCAATTCCTTATTCAATTTTCAGGGCGCTATTTATAGCTTGTACTAAATCAGAATTGATTTCAAATATTTTTATAACCGCACCCAATT
>JBBUBH010000044.1:0-5762 GCA_038078395.1 Patescibacteria group bacterium | reverse complement strand
GTTCTTTTGTGGTTGGAAAAACAAATGAACTTGCTTATGCGGCCGCAATGGCGGTCATAGGCGAAATCAGCAGAAAATATAATCCGCTTTTCATATACGGCGGAACCGGACTCGGAAAAACCCACTTGATACAAGGAATCGGCAACGAGATAAAAAAGAAATATGACAATAAAGTAAAAGTAAAATACGTATCTTCCGAAAAATTCACCAATGACGTTATTTATGGCATCCGCAATAAAAGAATGGAAGATATGAAAGAAAAATACCGCAATACCGATGTGCTGATAATTGACGATATCCAATTCATCGGCGGAAAACCGACAACCGAAGAAGAATTTTTTCACACTTTCAACGCTCTTTATGAAAATAATAAACAAATAATCATTTCGTCCGACCGGCCGCCTAAATTTCTTCCCACATTGGAAGAACGACTGAAGTCCCGATTTGAGGGCGGGATGATTGCAGACATACAATTTCCCGATTATGACCTCCGTTTGGCTATTTTAAAGACAAAACTGCAGGAAAAAGGCATGACTTTGCCGGATAATGTCGTAGAGTTCATCGCAAATAAGATTCAAAAGAATCTTCGCGAACTGGAGGGCGTATTAAACCGTATCCTATTCTATCAATGCACTAAAAAAGAAATTTCGCTAAAAGCGGCTGAAGACATTATAAATGAAATAATTCAACAGCCAACCAAAAATATAAATCCGAATCAAGTCATAAAGGTAGTTTCAGAATATTTCCAAATTCCCCAGAATGACCTGAATGGACGATGCCGCAAGAAAAGCATCGTGGAACCGAGGCAAATCTGCATGTATCTTCTTAGGGAAGTATTAGGGCTGTCTTATCCCGATATCGGCTTTAAACTGGGTAAAAGAGACCATACGACCGCCATTTATGCCTTTACCAAACTTTCGGAAGAAATAAACAGAAATCAGGATTTAAATCAAAAAATCATAGCCATAAAAGATCTGATATATAAAGAAGGATAATTACTGTGCATAAAATTGTTTATAAGCTTGTGGAAAAATTATTCATAAGCGGTTACAAAAACTGTTGACAAAAATTGATAAGATTTAAAATTTTTTAAAATATAAGAAATATCCACTATTTATCCTCAAAAGAATCCCAGATTAATAAATAAAAAATACCAGAAAATCAGAGAGAAAACCGGACTTCTTAACCTTTTTCACTGTCCTACTAATAACAACTAATTAACTAGAACTTATTTTAATAATAATTATAAATGCGTTATTTGAATGAATTTAAAATTTCAAGGCTTGTTGATAAGCTTGTGGCTATAGCCACAGTGAAGAGACATAACAAAGAAATTTTAAATTTAGGCAATAACCCGAAGGGATACGGCAAATTTATATCCATAACATCGTCGCTCGTCGGAAAGGCAGCTCAAGCTGCGATTTCCTCCTCGCTCCTTGTTCTGAATAAAATTTGCGCGTATCGCATATAATAATTATTATTAAAATAAGTTCAACTTATAAAAATGAAATTAATAATTTTAAAAAATAATCTGCGAAACGGTCTGAATACTGTGGAAAAGGCAACATCTGAAAATGCCAATCTTCCGATTTTAAAAAATGTTCTGATTAAAACATTTAATAATAAAATACAGCTGTCAGGAACCAATTTAGAGTTGGCAATCACTAATTTTATATCAGGAAAAATAATTGAAGAAGGCAGTATAACCGTTCCTTTGGCAACCCTTTTGACAATAACCAATAATATTAATGATGAAAAAATAAATTTAGAAGCAAAAAATAATACTTTATTATTTAAAACGGATAATTATGAAGCGGTTATCCAAGGACTGCCTGAAGATGAATTTCCAATTATTCCTAAAATAGAAAATACGGATCAGAATTTACAGATAAACGCGGAAATTCTTAAAGAAGGACTGTTAAAAATAATAAATACAGTGCAATTGTCCGAAATAAGGCCGGAAATAAGCGGAATTTTATTTGATTATCAGGTTACCAATTTAAAATTAGTCGGAACTGACAGTTTCCGTCTTGCTGAAAAAACAATAAATGAAAATAATTTCAAATCCAATTTTTCCAAAGGATTTAAAATTATCATTCCGTTAAAAACAGCCCAAGATTTGCTGAAAATATTAAATGAAGAAATTGTGGCGGTATTTATTGATTCCAATCAGATTCTTTTTAAAAATAATGATTTGGAAATTATTTCCCGCCTGATTGACGGCAATTATCCCGATTATGAATATATAGTGCCAAAATCCTCGGAAACGGAAATTAATGTTGAACTGGAACATTTCATTAATGCAGTTAAATTAGTGAGCACCTTCAGCGGGAAAGTGAGTGATATTAAAATTTCCATTAAAAACAGCAAACATCTGGAAGTCCATTCAGCAAACCAATATCTTGGAGAAAATAAATATCTGGTGCCGGCAAAAATAAAAGGCCCGGCAGCCGATATTTCTTTCAATTGGCGCTATCTCATGGATGGACTGAAAAATTTTGAATCAAAAGAAATTATATTCGGAGTGAATGATAATAATAAAGCGGCAATCCTTAAATCCGGAAATGACAGTTCGTATTTTTATATTGTGATGCCGATAAAGAACAGTTAAGACGTTTTTTATTTATACAAAATAACTTCTTTTACATCTTCATTTCCGGAGGAATCGGAAACTTTTATTTTAAGAGAATTTTGCAGTTCTATTTTTAAAGGCGCGAGATTGAATTGGTAAGTTATTTCTTTTCCGAAATTTCCGGCTCTTTCATCTTTCAGTTCTTCATTAAAAAATAATTGTATTTTTGAAATATCAAATTGCCCGGTTATGTTTGTTTGGACAGGGACTGCGCTCATTTTTATAAAATCTCCATTTTTTGGCGAGATTATATTTATTTGCGGCTTGAAAGTTTTTGTTTCTATTTCTGATTGGGCTTCTGCCGGCAAAGGATAATTGTAATTTTGGGTGAAATTAAGGATATTTTCTCCCGCCCATTTTAATGTTGGTTCTTCCCAATTATTGAATTGAGAATCTTTTTCCGGATTGGACGGCTGAGGGCCTTGCGGATTATTTTTGTCCACGTAATAAAGGATATCATGGATATGCGGGTAAATTTTTGCGCCGATTTTATAATTTGCGGTGTATTCTCCGCGGAGCATGGCTTTTTGATTCAAAACAGGATTTGGTTTATTAAAAGATATTGATGGCTGAGTTTTCAGCGCTTCTTTCATAAAAGCGTTCCAGATCGGAACAGCGGCTAAGATGCTTGAACCGTGTTTTTGCATCGCTTCGTTATTATTATTTCCAGCCCATACTCCCACCGCTAAAGTTGGAGTATAGCCGATTGTCCATGCATCCCGGTAATCATTTGTGGTTCCTGTTTTCATGGCGACTTCATGGCCGGAAAATACTGTCAGCGGAAGGCTTGAACTGAAAAGTCCCGATCTTTCTTCAACGTCTGTTAAAATATCATTAATTAATCTTGGAAATTGAGGGTCAATGACCTGTGTCGCAATATCTTTGTATTCTTCAACAGTATTTCCTTTGGAATCGGTGATTTTTAGTATCATGGATTGCTTATGCTTATTGCCTTCTTGCGCAAAAACCGAATAAGCTCCGACAAGGTCTTTAAGGGTTACTTCTCCTCCGCCTAAGACGAGGGAAAGTCCGTAACGGCTCCGTTCGGTAAGCGTTGAGATGCCGAAATCCGAGGCTGTTTTCAAAGTGTCATTTATTCCAGCCAGATAAAGAGTTTTTACCGCTGGAATATTGATTGATTGCGCCAGGGCTGTTCTTAATTTCACGGGGCCGCGGAATTTTTCATCAAAATTTCCGGGATGGAAGCATTCTTTGTTTATATCTTCTTCTTTTTCCGTTTTTAGCGGGTCAATGATAAGCGGGCAGTCGGGATTATTGGCGGCAAATTCAGTCGGAACATCAAAAACAACGGTATCGGGCGAATACCCTTTTTTGAAAGCGGTAACATAGGCGAGCGGCTTCATTGCCGAGCCCGGCTGTCTTAATCCTTGCGTGGCAACATTAAAATTCCCTTCAAATTTGCAGTTTATGCCCGGTTCGCAGTTTTCCGGTTCAGGAGAGCCGAAATAATTTTTTGATCCCACTAAAGCGATGATTTGTCCGGTTGAAGCATCCTGGGCGATTAATGCCGAATTGAATCCCTGATAAAGTTCTTTATTTCTTTCTGCCCCTTCAAAGACGGCTTTTTCAGCCGCTTGCTGCAGATTCCAGTCAAGAGTGGTAATAACTTTCAACCCGGCTGTGCGGATGAATCCTTCCCCATATTTTTCATTAAGATATTCCTGGACATCCAGAACGAAATGAGGAGCTTTAATGCTGGATATTTGTTTGGCAAAAGTAAATTCAAATTTTTGCGCCGATTTTTTTTCTTCATCGGTTATATAGCCGGATTCTTCCATTTTTTCCAAAATCAAATTTTTTCTTTCCAGCAGTTCATTAAGATGCGTGCCCCAAGGCGAATAATAACTTGGCGCTTTCGGGAGGCTGGCGAGAAGCGCGGCTTCAGCCAGATTCAGATATTTGGCGCTTTTTTCAAAAAATGTTTTAGAAGCCGCTTCAATTCCGTAGGCATTTCCTCCATAAGGAATCTGATTAAGGTAGAGATTGAATATCTCATCTTTTGAATATTTTTTTTCCAGTTCAAAAGCAATGATTAATTCTTTTATTTTTCTTATAATAGTCCTTTCTGAAGTTAGAAAAGCATTTTTTGCGAGTTGTTGGGTTATTGTTGAGCCTCCGCGGGCTTTATCGCGCGCGCCGGTTAGGGGCTCAATAATCGCTCCCTTTATTATGGAAAAAATATTGAATCCGTTGTGCGTGTAAAAATCTTTGTCTTCTATGACCATGGTTGCTTGTTTGGCATAGTCGGGTATTTCTTCGTAAGAGATGGTTGTTCTTTTTTCCTCTCCGTGTATCTCATAAAGAAGCGTTTCGC
Source organism: Patescibacteria group bacterium (assembly GCA_038078395.1). Taxonomy (GTDB): domain Bacteria; phylum Patescibacteriota; class Minisyncoccia; order UBA6257; family 02-FULL-45-10c; genus JBBUBH01. The sequence goes on along the minus strand of JBBUBH010000044.1, from coordinate 795 downwards.
CGGTCCGGTCAAAAATTTTTGTTGATTGGGCAACTTGCCGGTTTTCAAATTGTTTCGGATCGGGAAGATCTTTTAAAATTAGCGCAAAAGCGGTCAGTCCCGCCGTAATAAAAATGAGGGCAATTAACAGGCCTTTTGAAAACCAGCCGGAGTTTTGTTTTTGTTTGGACATAATTTAACTGTTCGGACTATATTATTATAGCATCGGAAAAGAGTAAACCCCCACGCCTAATTCAGGTATGGGGGGTTTACTGTCTTAAATAATACAGCCACGACGCAACGTCGAGGCTGTATTATTAATTGAAATTACAAATCTTTTTATTCAAAATCGGAAGCGTCGTCATCCATTTTAGAACTGGGGGCATCATCAGCGTCGGAAACGGCGTCAAGATCATCGCTGTCTAGTAAATCATTTGGGCTCTCAATTTCAGAAGCTTCATCTAAATTGGGAGTGTCTTTTTCCGATTCCTCATCCCATTCTTTTATCTTTTTTTTCCTTGGCATAAATCAGTAAATTTACTGAAATATAATTGCGACCTTTTAAGCCCCGTCACCAGATCGAGCGCTGCAACGCCTGTCCGTTTTCCTTATAGAGGCATTTACATCTCCAATTAATTTATTTTTATTTTGGGACTTGAATACCCCGAAAGCGTTGTGGAAAACGAAGTGCTCGGCTCGGTGCGGGGTAAAAGAAATATTTAAAATGTTATTTTAAAAGCAAGTATATAAGATGAAAGATACTTGTCAAGGGTTTGTATAACCGCACCCAATTCTGGACTTTTTATAAATAATCCG
>JBBUBH010000043.1:0-2654 GCA_038078395.1 Patescibacteria group bacterium | reverse complement strand
AAAAAACCCAAAAAATACTTAATTTAACCCAAAAAGAAGTTAATCTGGATTGGATATCGGAATCAACGATCCTGCTTTCAACAATAGGCAGTATTGATAATCCCGCCTCCTTATGGTCAATAAATCTCAAAACTAAAAATGTAACTCCGCTCATTAATGATGAACAAGGCCTCGCGCTTAAATGGGCGAATGACGGATCTATGGGAATAAAATTACACACTATAAAAAGAGCTCCTTACACAAGCGCCATTGATCCAAATGGAATAACCCTTGCGGCATTTTCATTTATCACTATGCCGTCAAAATGCCTGATAGAAAAAGAAAAAATCTATTGCGCCATCCCTGATAATATAAATGCGGGAGTCAAACTTCCGGATGACTATTATAAAAAATCAGTTTATTTCAATGATGTTTTTTATCTTATAGAAACTAAAAATGATTCTGCTAAAATAATATTCAATCCGGAAACAACAAGTGTTGACGCCGATCATCTTGAACTATTTAATAATACACTTCTATTTAAAAATAGAATTGACGATGGGTTATACAGCCTACAATTAAATCCTTAAGTAAAAATCCCCCGCTTAGCGGGGGATTTTTATAGAGGTTTCACTACAATATGCCTTTCCGGACCTTCTCCGATGCTTTCTGTTTTCACATCCGGCCTTGTGGCAAGTTCCGTATGCACCAGTCGGCGTTCATAAGCGTTCATTACTGGCAAGGCAATTTCCTTTTTTTCCGCCAGAACTTTCCGCGCCGCCGCTTTGGCCAATTCGCCGATCAACCGCTCCCTTTCTTTCCTATAATTATTAAAATCAACATTAATACGGTCAATTCCCTGATTTTTCGCGATAACTTTCACCAAATGCTCAACTTCAAAGACAATTTTTGGAAAATAACTGTTTATGCTTTCATCATGAATGAAAATACTGACCCTATTGGCTTCAATATCCGTATCAACCGAATAACTCAGCCCGGAAACATCAAATATCTTTTGAAGAATCTGTTTTAATTGTTCCATATGCTTGCGCTACATAATGCCAACCTACGAACTGATGCGAATGCCACAAACAAATTATTCGCGGTGTTCGCATATGTTAGCATTGTTTGCATTATTTTATTTATATCATTACGTAATATGATGTATTTTTTCTTCTTCACCTATATTAAGCGTCTTATTTATGTATATCTGCTGCGCTATTGAAAATATGCCCGTCACTATCCAGTAAAGCCCAACGGCCGAAGGCAAGGAACTGAGAATCACTAAGGTAATGATAGGGGAAAAATACACCATCTGCCTGCCCATCTTTTCAGGGGCGGAAAGCTCTTTTCCTTTCTCAATTTTAGGAAGCGTCAAATATCCCTGGATATATTGGAATATCGCAGCCAAACCCACAATCAGGATACTCTTTTCTTTCATATCTATCAAGCCCAAAAAGGTCGTATGCAAAGCGGAAGGCGTTGATATGAAACTATACAGAGATTGGAACATCTCAGGGGAAAGATCCCGCCAAAATACCTGATACAGGGCTATTAACACCGGAAGCTGGATAAAAAGCAGTAAAATACTGGAAAATGGATTAACTTTATGCTCCTTATAAAGCTCCATCATCGCCTGCGCCTGTTTTTCTTTTTCATTTTTATGATCCTCCTGAATTTTTTTTATTTTTGGCTGAAGACGCTGAAGCAATATCTGATTTTTTGTTCCTTTATGGAAAAAAGGGAATAAAATAATCCGTATGAACAGTGTCAGAAAAATTATCGCAAGCCCTAAATCCTGAAAAGCGATGGTATTATAAAAAAAGACCAAAGCATTGATAAGGGGAATAATAAATAAAGTCCGGAACATAAATTAAATTTTATTCAATAATTTTTCTAAATCAGCGGAAATTTCATCATCGGTTATTTTTTTTATATTAGGAGAAATAATGATCAAAAAATCTTGGCGCAGATTTTTTTGTTTTTCCAAAAAATTTTTTTCAATAACTGAAAATAGTTTTCTCCTGATCCGGTTTCTTTCCGTCGCCTTAGTTAAAACTTTCTTACTTATCACCATTCCATAACGGGAATAAGACAACAGATTCGGCATAACATTCAATAAAAAATAAGAATCTTTTAAAATTTTTCCTTTTTTTCCTATAACCGTCTGAATGGGCAAACGAAATTTTTTAGCCAGCATGTATAAAATTCAAAATGTAAATATCAAAATGAAAAATGGCAGTTAAAAATTTAAAATTAATTCCAAAGGAACACCAAAATTTTACACTTTGATTTTTGAACTTTGCATTAAACGGTTAAACTATGCCTTCCTTTCCGTCTCCGCGCCTGAATCACTTTCCGGCCGCTAGTTCTGCGGCTTCTGACTAAAAATCCGTGAGTCCGCGCCCTTTTTCTTTTTTTAGGCTGATATGTTTGCGACATACTGATTATTATACATGAATTTTATCAAAATACAATAGATAAAATTTTAAAAAAAATGATAAATTTCCGAAATTTCCCGATTTTGCGCAGTATTTCCCATCTTTTTCCTTAAAAAAGCAAATTATTGTGGACAAATTATTTGCTTTATGCGCATAATGCTTATAAAGACAGACTGGGACTCATTAAAAAATAAATGAACGATTTGGAGGCATAAGATTTGAGCTGATTTCAAG
>JBBUBH010000042.1:0-1516 GCA_038078395.1 Patescibacteria group bacterium | reverse complement strand
GAGTGGTTCAGGTTGTCAGGAACAGCTCAAAAGAAGCAATTTGGGTAAAAGTTTCATACATTGAAAGAACAATAAAAGACGGCGTTCCCGGAGAAAGGGTATTACACGAGGTGGCATTCATACCGTCAGCTGACGGATGGGTTTACAAATTCCAAAATTTCTTGAACAATTTTATTCCTGACAAGCGATACCATAAAATGGCAAAAAGAGCCGCTGCGATCCTTTACGAAAAAAAGAAGTAATTTTCAAAACAAAACCCGCCGATTGATGGCGGGTTTTTCATTTCTCTGTTTTTATCTTATTTAAAATCTTTTTTATTTTTTCCATGCTATCCCAATCATGTATGGAAATAGCTGCGGCTTTCTTGTTTATTTTCTTCAAAATGCCGAGTTTTTTCTTCGTTTCCTTTTCCGGCATCAAATCGCTTTTGCTTAAAAATAAATACTCTGTTTTTTTTATTAATTCCTTACTATAACCCGCTAGCTCATTTTTTATTATTTTATAGTCGCGCGCAGGATTTTCCGATTCAGCGGAAATCAGATGAAATAAAATTTTTGTTCTTTCTATATGTTTAAGAAATTTTATTCCCAATCCTTTTCCCTCGGAAGCTCCTTCAATAAGTCCGGGGATATCCGCCAGAATTAATTCATAATATACCCCTAAATTTGGTTCCAGGGTCGTAAACGGGTAATTTGCCACCTTGCTGTTTGCTCTGGTCATCTCATTCAATAAGCTGGATTTTCCGGCATTTGGCAGGCCGATCAGCCCGATATCGGCGATAAGTTTCAGTTCCAGCCTTATGGTGAAATTTTCTCCGGGCAGGCCTTTTTGGAACTGCATTGGGGTGGTATTCGTCGGCGACCGGAATTTAAAATTTCCTTTTCCGCCGCGTCCGCCCTGCGCCGCCAGGATTTTCTGCCCGATTTTTATTATTTCTTCGAATTTTCCGGTTTCTAAATTTTTAATTACCGTTCCCACCGGAACTTTTAATACCAGGTCAATTCCATCGGGACCGTCATTAAATTGCGGTTTTCCCGGCTCCCCATTTTTTGTTTTAAGTTCTTTTTTATACCTGAATTGTTTCAAGGCGCTTAAATCCGATACTCCTTCAAAATAAATGCTCCCGCCACTGCCTCCGTCTCCTCCGGCCGGCCCCAAACTCAGCGCGTTTTTATTGAAAGCCACTGCGCCCCTTCCGCCATTTCCCGCCTGTATTCTTATTGTTACGTCGTCTATTAACATATGAAATAATTGATTAAATTATAGCAGTTTTTTAGCTGTAAGTCCTTGTTGGATTGGGGACTTGACAGATTTAATAGGTATGCTATACTATATAAAGTCACATTTTCATTCAATAGAAGCGTAGTCGAACTTTTCATTTTATTGGAATACGTGTGTATTTTACAAACTAATAGAAATCTGTTTATATGGAACAAGGAAAAATTGTTCGATTGACAGATCGCGGATTCGGCTTTATTGCCCGTGAAGGCGTAGAGAAGGATCTTTTCTTTCATTC
>JBBUBH010000041.1:0-9819 GCA_038078395.1 Patescibacteria group bacterium | reverse complement strand
TCTATTGTTTTAGACTGCTTCAGCCGGTTAATCATAAGTTCCAGCATCGGCTTGCCTAATATTTCCTTCAAAACTTTTCCCGGCAGTCTTGTTGAACCAAGCCGGGCCTGGATTATCGCAGTAACCATTTTTATGTAAGGCGCTTAAAACCGGAATGAGCGACCGGTCCTTTAAGAAGCTGAAGTATTTTTTTATTATTTATGGCATTTTTGATAATTCCAAAAACCTCATCCACCGCTTCCAGATATTTTCTGACATGATTCTCTTTGTGCGCATAAGACACATAAACGCTAGCTGATGCCAGAAATCCCCGCGCCAGCATTTCCTGAGTAAATAAAGTCCTTATCGCCTGAACATCCGTTCCATAATCAAAAGAAAATGTGACTAATGCTTCCGGATCAATAACATTTATTTTCAATCCATGCTTTTTTGCCGCCCCCTTCCATCCGTCACCGATCATCTTGCCGATCTTTTTCAGATGTTGCGGCAAATTTATTTTTTTCATTTTCCTAATAGTCGCCAACGCAGCCGCCGGCCCAATCCGCTCTGTCCAATAAGTGCTGCTGATAAAAGTTTTTTGAGCGGCCTGCATTACCTCCTCTTTGCCGATAATTGCCGCCATCGGATATCCATTACTCATCGCTTTCCCAAATACCGCAATATCGGGTTCTATGCCATACAAAAGATGGATTCCTCCGACATTAAGCCTCCATGCAATGGTAATTTCATCAAAAACCAGCACGGCATTTATTTTTTCTGCTATTTTTTTTACTTTAAAAAGAAAATCGTCCTCAGGTTCCTGGTGCCTGTATGGTTCCACTACAATTACACCAATGTCATTATTTTCAGAAACAACTTTTTCCAATTCAGAAATATTATTATACGAAAAAGTCAGCGTGGATTTTTCCAGCCCCCTCGGCACACCGGCCGGATCCAGTCCCGGCAAAAGATGACCATCCAGGCTCTTTTTATCCGCCAAATTAGCCGCCAAATACCAGTCAGACCACCCATGATAACCGCAGAACACGACTTTATCTTTACCGCTGTGAGCGCGGGCGATTCTGACGGCAATTGCCATCGCTTCGCCTCCAGTCCTGGCAAAACGGGCCATTTTTGCCCACGGGTGAAGCTTACAGAGCAATTCAGCTAATTCAACCTCTTCAGAACAATTAAGTGTCGCCATAGAGCCGCTATCAACCGCCTGTTTTACCGCCCGATTGACATCCGGATCCGCATAACCCAAAGTACAGGCCCCGACACCCATAATAGAAAAATCCTGATATTTATTGCCGTCCAAATCCAAAATTTCGATTCCTTTCGCTTTTTTATAATATGAAGGCCACTGTTCCGGTAAAAACATTTCGGAGCGCTTGGACAATAATTGATTGCCGCCAGGAATTATTTTTTTAGCTTTATTCCATAAAGCAATGCCCTTTTTATTTTTGTTTTTCATCATTAATATAACTCAAAATCAGCAAATAAAGTTATATATAAAAAAATTGAAATCAGCCTGTTTTCGCATCTATCTGGGGCTATTTTTTCACGCAATATTTCAAAATATCACCCGCAATTTCCACAGTATTCGAGGTGCGTTTTTTATCTTTGATACAGCCAAAAAAATATTTAACTTCTTTTATATAAGTTTGATTGAAATCAAAATCTTTAAGCTCAAAAAGTTTTTTAATGTTGTCTTTAATTTTTAACAAAACAGTATTTTCTTTAAAATCCCATTCCAATGCGCCTTTTTCTCCCACTACTTTGCATTTTCTCGCATAATATTGCTGTAAATAATCGGATATAATCGTTCCCAAAACTTTATTCTCAAATAAGAAAATTGCTGCCGCCTGGTCCTCTGTTTCTATCTTTAAATCACTGGCCCGATTGAAAATAATCCTGCTCTTGATAACTTTATCAAAATTATTCAGCCAAAAAAGCAAATCATACTCATGCACGTCATCCAATATGATCCCGCCGCCGGTTGATTTTTTGGCGGCATAATTTTTGCGGTAATCCTGCGCCGGTCTCCAGTATGGTAGATAATATCCCAGCTCGTGCCTGATGCTGTAAATCTTTCCCAGTTTTTTACCATCAATATATTTTTTAATAAATTCCAGACAAGGATGAAAACGCATGTTGCAGCCGATCATAGTTACCAGCTTTTTCTTTCTGCAAATTTTCTTCAATAAATTAAAGCCGTTAAAATTATGGGAAAGCGGCTTTTCTATAAATAAATGGAGGCCCGCGTTAGCGCAAATCAAAGCATGTTTAATGTGCAGGTTATTCGGACTGCAAATAAAAGCAGTGTTGAAATCTTTAGCCGAATCAATATCAAACTTCTTGATTCTGATAATTTTATCTGCGTTTTCAAATGCCTTATCTGACGGATCAAAAACAGCAATATCCCTATAACCCAAAGATGTTAGATTTCTATAATGCCTCTTTCCAATTGACCCAAAACCGACAAGTAAAATTTTCATTAGATTAAAAAACCGGTTAATTTTTCAATGACAAACTTCTGATCCTCCTGTTTTAAATCCGGATAAATAGGAAGAGCTATGATCGATTTGTAAAAAGCCTCGGCCTTAGGACATATCCCCTTGTTATAGCCTAATTTCTGATAAAAAGGGTGCCAATAAACAGGAATATAATGCACCTGCGTCCCTATGCCTGATTCCCGTAATTTCTTGAAAATTTCCGCTCTTTTTAACGCCAATTTACCCCGCAGTCTTACGACAAAAAGATGCCAACTGGAATCATTAATTTTATCCGCTGACGGCATTGATATTAAATCATCATATTTTTCAAACGCTTTTTTATAGTCTGCAGCAATTTTTCTGCGGGCTTTTATGAATCTATCCAGTTTTTTTAATTGAGAAATGCCTAAAGCTGCCTGGATATCAGTTATCCTGTAATTAAAGCCAAGTTCCTGCATTTCATAATACCAATCCCCGTCGGATTTATTTATAAGATTATTTTTTGTAATACCGTGCGTCCGGAATAATTTCAATTTTTCATAAAACTCTTTATTACCGGTAAGCACCGCACCGCCCTCTCCGGTTGTGATTGATTTCACCGGATGAAAACTGAAAATTGTCATGTCGCTGACAGAACCGACTTTCTTCCCTTTATATTCCGCGCCAAGCGCATGGCAGGCGTCCTCAATCAGAATCAGATTATATTTATCAGTGATTGCCCTGAACTGTTCCAGCTGAGCCGGCTTTCCGGCATAATCAACAACTGCTATTGCTTTAGTTTTTTTAGTAATTTTCTTTACCGTTTCTTTAGGGTCAAGATTGCCATCCTCTTTAATATCAGCAAATACCGGCGTGGCGCCCAAATATAAACCCGCATTGGCGGTAGCCGCAAAAGTCAACGGAGTGGTAATGAATTCATCCCCATTTTTTAATCCTGCTGCAAAATAAGCGGCGTGAAGCGCCGCAGTACCACTGGAAAAAACTACGGCGTATTTCGCGCCGCAATATTCACCTAATTTTTTTTCAAATTCATCGATTTTCGGCCCTTGTGTCAGCCAGTCAGATTTCAAAACCCGAATAACTGCATCTATGTCCGATTCATCAATGGACTGATGGCCATACCAGTTAGTAGAACTTCGGCTAATTTTTTGACTCCTGTTTTTTGTCATAAAAGTATTCTTTGAGTAAACGTTTTAGTAATCTAGATCCTTGTCCGGTTTTAAGGAACTTCTCTCGACGCTCAGCATCTTGTTTGTTACGATATGCTTCATAATGAATCAATTGCCACGGTTTATATGGTTTAGTCGAAAAATTTAATCCGCGATTATGTTCTTGAAATCTCTCTTTCAGGTCAGCAGTGTAACCGACATATAAACTATCATTCTTTAAGCTTTGTATTACGTAGACATAATAAAACATAATCGCCACCGAAGTTTCACTAACTGGCATAAGGTATCATATTTCTAAATAAACTTTAAAAAATCTTTTTTATTCAGAAATTCCATCTTGTCGCTGGCATAAACAAAATTATCCGGTAAGCGGGGCATATTTTTAAGATGAGAACCGTCCCACCAATTATGATCCGGCTCGATTACATAATATTCCCCCGCATCCTTAGCTCTTCTTACTTCATCATCAGTCATTAACATTTCATGTAATTTTTCCCCAGGCCTTATGCCCGTAACTTTTACCTGGCAATCGGGGGCAATAGCCGAAATCAAATCCGGTAATTTCATTGCGGGTAATTTAGGAATAAAAATTTCTCCACCTTTCATCATATTTAGGGCACAAAGCACGAGATCAACGCTTTGATCAACGGTCATCCAGAATCTGGTCATTTTTTCATCAGTTAACGTCACAACGCCAGTTTTTTTCTGTTCATCCAGAACCTCCACAATGCTGCCGCGGCTACCAATGACGTTTCCGTAACGGACAATGCTAAACGCCCTGTATTCCACATTTCTTGGACAATACGCATTAGCCGCAATCCAGAGTTTTTCCGCGCAAAATTTTGTTCCGCCATACAGATTAACAGGATTAACCGCTTTATCAGTTGAAACAAATAAAACTTTTTTTACATCCGCGTCCAGGGCGGCATCAATAACATTTTGAGCTCCATTTACATTGGTTTTAATCGCTTCAAGAGGATTGTATTCCAATGCCGGAACCTGTTTCAAAGCGGCCGCATGAACAACAATATCCACTCCGGAAAATGCGCGTTGCAATCTGGATAAATCTCTTACATCGCCCAAAAAGAATCTTAACAATTTAGAGTTAGTTAATTTCTGCTGCATCTGATGCTGCTTAAATTCATCCCGGCTAAAAATAATGATTTTTTTACAAACGCCAAGCTGTAAAAGCCGCTCCACAAATTTCTGGCCAAACGATCCAGTTCCGCCGGTTACCAATACTGTTTTGCCTTTTAAAAATTCCCAATCCATAAAAATGTTTATTATATAATATAACGCCTAAAAAAATAATTTAGTAACTCCCCTTAATTTTCCCCAATTCCAATAATAATGCCCGGCTTAAATTTTCCGTATTTTCTTTACTGCTGATAGAAGGATCAATTTCAGTTGGAGGATCAATATATCCGCGAAAAGTGCAACGACCCACTAAAACAAGATAATTAATTAACTGCGCTTCAGTTGGAACGGCCCCTTTTTTAATTTGTTCCAAAGCATGGCGGCAATCTTCCGGGCCGCTTACCTGAAAAATTCCCGGACAATTTTGATACCACTCATAGCCAAAAATTAAAGCTGGCTTTAATCTCAAAACTGATTCAAGTGCAGAACTTCCAGTCACATTTGCTACGGCAACACAATTTCTGATTAATTCAAAACTATTTGTTTCGATCGGAATAATCTTTACATTTTTCAAATTGGCAATTTTCCGGTAATAATTCCGATAACGATAACTGAAATAAATTAAACCACGAGGCAACCATTGAAAAGGATGTTCTTTAACATAGATCACCCATTCTTTAGGCAGAACAGAAGAGAGAGTTTCCAGCATCAGTAATTGATCTACAAAAATACCGCCCTGCGGACTAGTAGCGCATTCCGGCTGATAACTGAGCGTAACGTAAACAAATTTTTTATTCCAATCCACCGGCGATTGAACGCTTAAATATTCAGTTTTTAAATCAGATTGAAACTGTTTCCTAAAAAACCAAAATAATTTCTTAAAAAAAGAAAAATCCCGCAAACTATTCAAACCTACATTAATTTTTTTTTGAACCAAATTCCAGTTGGAATAAGCTTTAAGCACATTATGAATATATTGAACATGGGGATTAGCTTCTTGTTCATCATCTTTATCTTTTTTGTGCCTCAAATAAATTTCCCGAATATCTTCATTCAGATCCTCTAACCGGAAATTTTGAGAAAAATTCCGCCAATCTCTCAATAAAGGGGGGTAAATTTTATAATCATTTAATAAAAAAAGTCGGTCGCCCAATGTTGTCAGTTTAAATAACAAAGTTTTGATATTAAGCTTTTTCGCTATGTTATAGATAATAAAATCAAAAACTGTATGTGGAAGAATCTGAAAAATAATCGCATCCGGCTTATATTGTTCCAACACTCCCATCCAATAACTTAAAAGATTATAATAAATATGTTTTCTTTCATCCACTGAAAATCTTTCATATTTTTTATTCATCATAGTCAAGACGATATCTTCCATTTCACAAAATTCTTTTGCTATTTCTGCGCTTATAGGCAGAAAACTTGACACATCAACTCCCAGCGCTGGTTTTGCCTCCAGCGCATTAAAAGAATCATGAAAAATGGTTTCAGGAAATTCAGATGTTTTAATATCCTTAAAGATATTAAAGGCAGACCAATAAATAATTTGGTGGCCCGCCTCTTTCAGCTTTACTGCCACGTCATAAAAACCAAAATCCTTATCTGTCCAGCCGATTAAAAATAACTTCATAGAAAATCAATTAATAATTCTAAAAAACATCTGCTTCTTTTATTAGGACAACTAATTCATTGTGGGATAAATGTGGAGCATGTTCAGAAAAAAAATCTTTACCCCCTACTCCCTTCCCGACTATAGAATATATGCTGTCATGCTTTCCTTCTAAAATACTTTTCATGGTTGTAGACGCCAATACATACATATCTTTAGTTTCTAATGCCTTATCAATTTCATAATCAGCCAATAATCTTTCATGAACTTTTTCTCCTGCTCTTTTTCCGATAAATTTCAATTTAATGTCAGAAGCCTGTTTGCCTGCCAATGGAGCATAATATTCAACTGCCGCCTTGACCAGATCACCCAAACGCACTGAAGGCATTTTCAGAATAAAAATCTCCCGTCCATGCATCATTGATGAGGCACTTAGAACCAGTTTAACCGCCTGCGGAATAGTCATCACAAATCTGGTCATATCGGGGTCGGTAATGGTTACTTCACCTTTTTCAAATATTTGTTTTTTTATAAGCGGCAAAATACTGCCTCGGCTTCCCAAAACATTGCCAAAACGGACACAGGAAAATTTCGTTTTTTCATCACTTTCCTGACAAAAATAGGGAGCCAAACTTAATTTTTCTCCCATAAGTTTTGATACCCCTAAAACACCGGTTGGATCTACAACCTTGTCCGTAGAGATAGAAATCACTTGTTTTACTTTCTGTTCTCTTGCTGATTCAATAACATTTTGAGTGCCTATAATATTAGTTTTTACCGCTTCAAAAGGATTATATTCGCATAATGGAACATGCTTTAAAGCCGCGGCATGAAATACAATATCCACATCTTCCATAGCCATTCGCAACCGGTCTTTATCACGAATATCACCGATAATAAAACGCAGCCTATCATTTCCCAGTTCCTGCATGACATGATGATGGCGGTCTTCGTGCCGGGCAAAAATACGGATAACATTGGGCTTGTATTTAAGCAATTGTTTTACTATCTCCAGACCGATGGAGCCCGTTCCACCGGTTACTAAAATATTTTTGCCCTCAAATCCATTTTTCATATATTAAAATATAACTGTACTGAGGAATAAAGAGTAACCCTATTTTTTATTGTAATGACGCGCCCCCCTAAATTTAAAATCCTCCGGCGTCTGTGGAAAATAAACCCTCTTGAACGATTCAATCATCTGCTGCGCTTTTAGATCGCACTCTTTTTTGTCTTCATCGAACAATTTTATTTTTTTATCAAAATGATTTTTTATCAATATGGAATTTGCCTTAAAAAGAGCGGTATACACCTCGCTATCCGGAAGATCGGTAAAATTGACAGTCATCCTGTCGGAATTAACGAATTTTTCAAAAAAATCCCCGGGACCGGCTAACTTTCCTTCCTCTATCGCTTTATAATACAAAGGGGAGCCGGGATAAGGAGTCGGCGGCCGGACAGTCCTAAGCTGGCCCAATGTATCGTATTGAATTAAGAATTTTACAATTTTATCCAAACTCTCCAAGGAATCTCCCGGATCGCCCCAGATAAAATTCAATCCAGGATGTATTCCCGCTTCTATAGTATTTTCAACGGCGGCGATATTTTCTTCCACCTTTGTATGCTTACCCATCAAATTCAGCACATTCTGGTCGAGAGATTCCAAACCGAAATTTAAAAGTTGGCAGCCGGATTCCTTCAGCATTCTCAGAATATTTTTATTTTTTGCAAGTTCCACCCGCGCGTTGCAGGAATATTTTATATTAACTCCCAATCTTGCCGGTATGGAAGAAAATTCTTTTATTCTTGATTCGCTCGGAACAAACATTTCATCATCAAAAATAAAATAAGTTACGCCATACTTAGAATTAATAAATTTTAGTTCTTCAAACAGATTTTCAATACTTCTCATTCTAATTCCCTTTTCCATCCTATAACAAAAACTGCAATTGTTTATGCATCCTCTTGAAGAAAGCACTGGAAAATGCCGCTCGCCAGGGTCGCTCCCGGGAAAACTATAACAAGTAGTGTATTTTTCCATAGGAAATAAATCCCAAGCAGGGGGAGGCAGAGAATCCAAATCCGTAACCGGCATAGCCCTCTGATTAACTTTTACCTGATTGCCGATTCTGTAGGCGATTCCTTTTATTTGGTCCAACGCTCCTCCGCCGAGTATGGCATCAATAAGCGGGATAATAATACCCTCGGACTCCCCGAGCGCGGCAATATCCGCCCCTGTATCATTCAGAATATATTCCGAAATAGGCGTAACTCCATGCCCGCCGACGACAAATTTGGCTTTCTTTTTATGCCCATTAATGACCGCGGCAAGAGAGCGGACAGTTTCCACATATCTTGCCGCCAAAAATCCAAGGCCAATCATGTCAAAATTATTATTATCCAGAAATTCAGCCAATTCTTCATTTGAATAATGAAAGACATCCTGAGAATAAATCTGCACTTCATGGCCGTTGTTCCTAAGGATTGAGGCGAGATAAGCGGGTCCCCAAGGAAACCGATTATCATCCTGGTAGACATCGTGCACTATAAAAAGTATTTTTCCATTTTTTAATCCATTCATAAATGTTTTTTATTATAACTTATGCTTTTACCGCAATGCTGTCAATGAATTTTTGACAAATATATTTTATATCCGACTCTTTTAATCCGATATAAAATGGCAAAGCGATTCCCCCGTCGCTTACTGATTCCGAAACAGGAAAATTTCCTTTTTTATAACCAAACATTTTTTTATAAAAACTGAACAAATGAATAGACGGCAAATATGGTTTTGTGCTGATTCCTTCGGCAGCCAATTGATTTATAAGATTATCGCGGTTAATTTTCTTATTTTTCAAAAATACCGTATAAACAAACCAGGTATGGGTATTATTTGGGGCAATCCTCGGGACTTGGACCAATTCCGGATATCGGGATAAAAATTTTTTATACCAGCCGGCGATCTTGCGGCGATCAGAAATCAAAAAATCTATTTTTTCTATTTGCGCTAAACCGACAGCAGCGCTAAGTTCATCCATCCGATAGTTATATCCCAAACGCTCATGATCCAACCACTGCATATTTTCAGCCCGCCCTTGATTACGTAAACTGCGGCACAACCTGTCTATTTTTTCATCATTAGTTACCACTATTCCTCCTTCACCAGTAGTCATCTGCTTGTTGGGATAAAAAGCAAAAACCGCTGATTCGCCGAACGTCCCGACTTTTTTCCCCTTATATTCCGCGCCAATGCTTTCGCAGGCATCTTCAATTATTTTTAGCTTATATTTCTTGGCAATTTTAATTATCTGATCCATATCAGCGGATTGTCCGAAAATATGTACAACCAGAATTGCTTTAGTTTTTTTAGTAATTTTTTTCTCAATTTCTTCCGGATTCAAATTATAAGTTGCGGGATCAATATCAA
>JBBUBH010000040.1:0-2047 GCA_038078395.1 Patescibacteria group bacterium | reverse complement strand
GAATGAGCCGTAAATCAAGCAAAAAACTCCACTAAGTGGAGTTTTTTATTTGGAGTATCTTTACGACTTCGCTCGAACTTACTTTATCAAAAATTCCTGACCAAAGGAAGCCGCCCCACCGCCGCTCGCTAACGCTCGCTGCCAAGCAAAATACTCTTTCTGAATAATTAAAGAAATTTCTCGCACCCCCCAAAAAAAGAAAAAGAAATTCGTAAAGAGTATTTTGCTTGGCTCTGCCTCTAACGAGTCAGACGGCGGGGCATTGGAACCTCCGTATGCCGCTACGCTATAGCGTAGCGGCATTGCGCCTCAACAAAATTTTCTTCTCTATTTTTTCAAATTTTTCTTTTTGCGCGCCCAAACCAATTTTTTTCAAATAAATGAAGAAGAAAATTTTGTTTCGGCGTTATGTAAGAAATAATTTTACCTAGAATAAAGTTCGTTTAAAACTTTACGAGTATATGAACCTACATAGCCTGTGTCCGGAATCAAGGTAAAGTTATGTTTTCGCTGAAATGCCATAATACCATCTCTGGTTAAGCCAAAGAAATTGCCGGTAACCGGTCCGCTATAGACGCCTTCCAAAATAAGCGCGTTTTGAAGAGCGCGCACATCAGCATTATTCGTTAAACCGTAATATAAATCCTGATTCCAAGTATAAGAAAAAGTTTTTGTTTCTTCGTCAGTCAGTCCAAGTTCTCCGGGTTGAGTTTCCGGCGTTACTGGTGTAACCGACGCGGGTTGAGAAGTTTGTGCCGGAGGTTGCGATTGTTGTAGTTTAAGCTGATCTTGTAATTTTTTAATTTGTTCTAAGAGAGTATTAATTTGCTGTTGAAGAGATAAAACGACGATGGTTTCCGTTGGAGTCGGCGCCGGGACAGGAGGGGCAGGCGTTGGCGCTAACGGTTGCGCTTGTTGGGTCTGACCGCCAAAAACCTCATCGATTGTAAACCTAGTTTTTGGACCAACAATTCCATAGCCAGTAGTCTCCGGCGTTCCAGAGCAGACAATCTTATATTTACACTGAAAGCGTTGAACGGCTTTTTGAGTTAATGAGCCAAAATATCCAGTTATGGAACCTTCGGGATAAATAGATTGGTCCTTTGCTAAAAGACTTTGAAGCTTGGTCACCTCTGGTCCCAGGTCTCTCAATTCAAGATTTTGATTGCTAATAAAACTCGTTGTCGGAGAAACAAAAATTGAATTTTCCCCCACGGCTGTAACCTTAAAATAACTCACTCCGCTTTTTCCGTTATCCGTTCCAACCACAACATAATATATGCCCGGAATTACCGGGATTTGAGTAGTCCCACCTTCTCCGGATTGCGTTAAAATAGATGGAACAGTAAACGTCAAGGTTTTTCCATCCGAAGAATTAACGCTTTTATACAATGTCTCGCCGTTAATCGGAGAAACTGTATTATCGGCTGCGACGGAAACAGGATTTGTAGAGCCAACAAAAATTATATCATTATTATTCGTGAAGCCGGAGCCAGTAATTTGAACTTTTGTCCCAACTAGTCCGCTATTCGGAGTAAGAGAAATTATGGCGGGAATTGAACCTTTTGAAGAGGCGGTTCCTACGCTCTTATCTAAAAGTAAAACTTCATCTTTCGCGATATTCTCCCCAAATTTCGCGTTTTGCGGCCAATCGCCTAACCAACAATATATAGAAAACCCAATTCCCGTAGCATTCCACTTAGCAACTGTTACATCTGCGCTTCCTGAAGTAGCTAGTGTGGAATTTACCCACTCATTGCCATTTACCGTAAAATTGCCATACGATCCGCTTCCCTTGCATCCCAATACTGCTTCGCTTCCTTCACTTGTCCAGCTTACTCGCATAACATCTCCTTGCTGAACCGCAACCGATTCAACCTGCCCATTCACATTAAGATTAACCTTAATCGTTTTCGCAGTTGGAGTCGGCGTTGGAGTTGGTGTTGGCGCGGGAATTATAGCTGTTGGCGCAACAATCGTAAAAGGCAAGTCACTGTCATCCCCAAAATCATTATTAGCATCATTGCAATGACTATTTGCACAGAAT
>JBBUBH010000039.1:2548-3640 GCA_038078395.1 Patescibacteria group bacterium | reverse complement strand
AATAATACGGTGGCGGAATACGCTTTCGGATTGTTGCTGAATCTGACGAGGAAGATGTATATGAGCATTGACCAGCTGAAAGAGACGGGCTCATTTAATCTGGCTGGGATGCGGGGGATTGATTTGAACGGAAAAACAATGGGCATCATTGGCACGGGCAGAATCGGAAAAATTGCCATAAAAATCGCCAAAGGATTTGGAATGAATGTGATTGCTTATGATCCGTTTCCTGATGAAAATTATGCGAAAGAAGCAGGGTATTCTTATGTGAGTTTGGAGGATTTATTGAAAAATTCCGATGCTATTTCTATTCATGTTCCGTATACAAAAGAAACACATCATTTAATTAATAAAAACAATATAGGATTGATTAAAAAAGGCGTTTACTTAATAAACACCGCGCGCGGAGGAATCGTGGAAACCGATGCTTTGGTAAAAGCTCTGGAATCGGGAATTTTGGCGGGCGCGGGACTGGATGTTCTTGAAGAAGAAGGCGAGACAAAAGACGAGATGTTTTTCATGAGAGAGGGCAATCCGAGGGAAGAAAAAATGAAAACTGTGATTGAAAATCACATTCTGATGAAAATGCCGAATGTTCTGATAACTCCGCATAATGCGTTTAATACAAATGAGGCGCTGGAAAGGATTTTAAGGACGACATTGGATACGATTAAATCGTTTAAAGAGGGGAAGATAATAAACGAGGCGAAGAAGATATAAAAGTCAAAAGTCCATAAAGTCTATAAAGTCATAAAGTGAAATGTTAATTAAGGATATTAAAATAGAAAAAATATTTGATTCGCGGGGAAATCCGACGGTGGAGGCGAGTATGTTTAATGAAGAAGGCGCTGAGTTTAAGGGTTCCGTGCCGGCTGGAAAAAGCCGAGGAAGCGGGGAAGCGTATGTTGCCGATTTTTCCGACGCGAAAAATTCGGTTGGGGAAATCATAAAGCCGCACTGCGTTGGAAATAATTTTTCCACAATCCGCGAATTTGATGATTATCTGATTAAGCTTGACGGCACCGCGGATAAGAAAAAAATCGGCGGCAACGTCATCCTTGCGTTTTCCATCGCTTTTTGCAGGGCGCTTGC
>JBBUBH010000039.1:0-2448 GCA_038078395.1 Patescibacteria group bacterium | reverse complement strand
GAAGATCCGTTTGAAGAAAATGACGGGGAGAGCTTTAGGAAATTAAAATCTGAATTCGGCGGCAAGCTTATTGTCGGCGATGATCTGACCGTTACAAATCCGGAAAAAATAGCCGAATATGCCGGAGCGGTGAATGCCGTCATCATCAAGCCGAATCAGATTGGAAGCGTCAGCGAGGCGTGCGATGCGATTTTGAAAGCGCGGGAAAATGAAATGAAGGTGATAATTTCGCACCGTTCCGGTGAAACAGAAGATAATTTCATTATCCATTTGGCTAAGGCATCCGATGCCGATGGGGTAAAAATCGGCGCTCCGGCGCGGGAAAGAATGTTTAAATACAACGAACTTATTCTGCTTTATTCCGATTGAACGCGGGGCTTGCTGATAATTGACTTTTTAAGAAACACGGGCTATTATTTCACTAGCTCCTATTTTTATTAACGGAGAAAGGCAATGACGACCCGTAAGGAAATGACGCCGATGGAGAAGCTTGAATGGGCGGCAAAAACCAAGGAAATTACAGATGGATATGTTTTGGAATTATTTTTGAATTGTGAAATCCAAAAAGCCGAAGATATCGATAAGGCAATCTCGATTCTTTCAGAAAATAGGCCTGATTTAATGGCTTCAGTGGTCAGCGCTCATCGTTTTATCAGGCAATCCAGAAGAGAATCCGGGTGCATGGGATGCAAAGATTGCAAATCCGGAAAGGAAAAACTCGATCAAGACAAGCCCGCGCAATAGCGCGGGTTTTTTATATATTAAACCATACGATAAATAATGTTATTATTTAATTTATGGAATCGGTTTTTATAATTGCGGCGATAATTGTGGCGGTGGCGTTATTTTTTGATTTTACCAATGGATTCAATGATTCAGCCAATCAGGTTGCCACGATTATTTTTTCCCGGGCGCTTAATCCTTTTGCGGCGCTTTTTATCGCCGCTGCGGCCAATTTCATAGGCGCATATTTATTAGGCACGGCAGTCGCTCAGACAATCGGCGCCGGAATTGTAGATCCAAGGGTTTTTCATGAAGGCGGCTCGGGGATTATCGTTATTTTTTCAGCGCTTGTTGGCGCTATTTTATGGAATCTGATAACCTGGTATTTCGGCATTCCATCATCATCTTCGCACGCGCTTATCGGCGGACTTGTTGGCGCTTTTCTTTTCAGTTGGGGGCCGGCGGTTATAAATTGGCAGAAAATTCTGACCATAGTGGCGATTATGATCGCATCGCCGGTTGTCGGATTTTTCGTTACTTATATTTTTACCCGCCTTACTTTGATTTTTTCCCAATGGTCATCGCCGAAAATAAACAATATTTTCAAAAAATTGCAGATTATTTCTTTGATAACCCAATCGCTTTCCCATGGCATGAATGATGCGCAGAAAACTATGGGTGTTCTAGCTTTTGCTTTAACTGCGCTGGGCTTCTATTCTTCAAAAGAATCTGTCGGTTTATTTATTCCTGATTGGGTGATTATTTCCTGCGCTTTGGCTATGGCATCGGGAACATTGATCGGTGGAAGGCGGATTATAAAAAAACTTGGATCTGGATTATACAAAGTGCGGCCGATCCATGGATTTGCGTCGCAGACGGCTTCCACGCTGATTATTTATTTCACCGCTTTTTTTGGCTTCCCGATTTCAACTTCCCAGGTTATTTCTTCTTCGGTGATGGGCGCGGGCGCGGCTTTTCGGCCGAAAATGATCCGCTGGCAGGTGGCAAAGGATATGGTGATGGTATGGTTCATTACAATACCTGTAAGCGCCCTGGTCGCGGGACTGAGTTTTATGGTGTTAAATAAAATATTTTAAGGTATAATAAAAATCATGCTTGGATCATCTTTTTTTAAAAAATGCGATTTTTTTCAAATGCTGTGCAATCAGGCGGTAAAGACCGAAGAGGGGATGGCCGCTCTTTCGGAATTCATGAAAAATCCGACTAAAGAAAACGGCGCGCGCGTCAATGTCCTTGAAGAAGAAGCCGATGAAATCCGGCGGGTTCTTATTGATGAATTGAACCGCACTTTTGTCACGCCGATTGACCGTGAGGATATTTTTTCCTTGTCGCAGGCCGTTGATGATGTGATTGATTACGCCAAGTCAACGGTTGAAGAAATAGTTCTTTTTGAAGCGGAGCCGGATGATAATATGAGGCAGATGGCCGGCGTTTTATATGAAGCGTCAAAGGATGTGGCTTATGGCGTCAGGCATATGAAGGCTAATCCCGGCGCTTGCGTAGAGCATATTATCCGTGCGAAAAAAGCTGAAAATAAAGTTGAACGTTTGTATCGCAACGGGCTGGCGGCGCTTTTTCAGACGAAAGATGTCATAAAGATTTTAAAAAGCAGGGAAGTTTACAGGCACCTATCCAATGCGGCCGATAGGGTGGTGCTGGCGGCAAATATTATCGGAGATATCTTGGTGAAGTATACATAAATTA
>JBBUBH010000038.1:0-8488 GCA_038078395.1 Patescibacteria group bacterium | reverse complement strand
CAAGAACGCCGTCTATCTCTTTATATTTTATATAATCCGCGAGATTCTGGGAAGTTACTGATCCGCCGTACAGAACTTTAGTCGAAAGTCGAAAGTCAAAAGTCAAAAGCATTTTTTTTATAAATTTAATCGCTTTCAGCGCATTTTCCGGGGTTTCCGGATCGCCGGTACCGATAGCCCAAACAGGTTCATAGGCCACAATAAGGTTAAAGGTTAAAGGTTTAAGGTTAAAGGTCAAAAGCGCAGTTTTCAGCTGACGACCGATAATCTCTTCCGTCCTGCCGGAATTTTTTTCTTCTTTTGTTTCACCAACGCATAAAATAGGAATTAATCCTCCGTCAACGGCTGATTTTATTTTTTTAGCTATAATTTCATCAGTATCCCCCAGTTTCCTGCGCTCAGAGTGGCCGATAATAACATATTTCACTCCCAAATTTTTTAATTCCAAAGCGGAAATTTCACCGGTATACGCGCCCTTATTAATTTCTGAATTTTCACGGGAAACATCCTGAGCCGACAATTCGGCTGATTTTAAAATTTTTGCCGCCTCTTCTAAAAATATGAAGGGCGCCGCCACAACAACGCCTGCCGCATCGCTTTCTTTTGCAAGAACAAGGGCTTCATCCAGTTTTTCCGGATTCATTTTCCAGTTAAATACCAGGATTTTACCCGGTTTCCTGGATAACATTTTTTTAGCAAATGAAAAAATCTTTTCACGACTGCTTTTTTCTCTTAAAATATGAACCGCCGTCGGCAGAACCGAAAGAAAAATAATCAACAAAACAATCGGGATCAGATATTTATCAATGTTAGGAATGGAATTACCCAAATAATAACCAAGAAGCGGCAATCCGGCGCCCCATAATAATCCTCCGATAATATTATAAGCGAGAAAAACCGGATAATTCATTTTACCGACGCCCGCCAAAATCGGAGCAAAAGTGCGTATGCCGGGCATAAAACGGGCCAGAATAATGGCTTTTTTGCCGTATTTTTCATAAAAATGCTGCGTATGCGTCAGATTATCCTTATGAAAAAATAAAGAATCTTCGCGGTTAAAAATCATCGGTCCCACCTTTCTTCCAAACGCATAACCGGCGCTGACTCCTAAAACAGCCATAAGAACAACGCCAAAAATTAAAACCCCGATATTCATAAAACCCTGCGATGCCAAAAAACCGGCCACAAAAAGCAAACTGTCTCCGGGAAAGAAAAAACCGAAAAAAACTCCGGATTCAATGAAGATTACAACAAAGATTCCCAGATAACCGGCAGTTTTTATAAAAGTTACAAGATCAAACATTCTGCTAATTTCTTAATAATTTTACCGCTTCATCCGGATCAACCGGATTTATTTCTACACCAGTGCTCAGTTCAAATCCAGCCGAGATATTCATCTTGGGAACAATTTCAATGTGCCAATGATAATGCTTGTAATTTTCCTTATTTTTTATCGGGGCCGTATGGATAAAAAAATTATAATCGGGATCTTTCAGATTCTTTTTTATTTTTTTAAGCGTTGCCTGCAACGCATCAACAACATAATCCAAATCAACATCAAGCGTATTTTCAAAATAAGGCAAGTGCCTCTTAGGAAAAATCCTCACCTCAAAAGGTTCTTTGGAAACATAAGGAGCAAAAGCGACGGCTCCGACATTTTCATATAAAATCCTTTTCTTATTCTTTTTTTCATAATCCATCATTACGCAATGCACGCATTTTTTGTATTTTTTATAATAACGCAATGAACCATCTAATGAATGGCTGACATCCGGCGGTATGACAGGAATGGCAATAATCTGATAATGCGGATGATAAATTGAAGCGCCGGCCGTCGGTCCCCAATTATGGAAAATAGAAACGTAATGAAGGCACTTATCATTCAAAAACATCAGATATCTGTCCCGGAAAATTTCAAATACTTGCCGGGCGGAATTTTGGGAGAGGCTGGCAAAATTAGCGTCATGATTTTTTGTTATCACCAACTCGTGATAGCCCACCGCATCAATTGCCTGATACGGGCCATTTTTAAAAACAACCGGACAAACTTTGCGCGGCGTAAAAGCCGGATATTTATTCTCAATAACTTGAATTTCCCATTTGCGATTATTGCCGTAAATTAAAACCGGTTTTTTGCCGCTGTTTTTCTGCGGATCTTCAAACGGGCAGCTATTTTTTGGCGCCCTCTTTCTTTTTTCCGTTTTTTTTATTAATTGTCCCGGCCTCTTTGCCCGTCCCGGAGAAATAACTATCCAATCTCCGGAAACTAGATCCTGTCTGAGTTCTGATTTATTTTTTCGCATACCCCTTAGTAGAACTTCGGTTTAATTTTAATTAACATATATTTTTTATTTAAAATTGTTAAATGACAAAATTACAATTTCAATAATAGCCCCTTTTTATTCGTCCCGCAGGACGAATCGCCGAAGTTTCACTAAGGGGCATATAAATTATTATAACCTAATTTTTTTAGAAATAAAAAAACCGCCTTATCCATGCGGGAAATTATTGTTTATTCACGGAATGTTTTCCATACTGCTCCGACAACAACAAGTTCTGCGTTCAGACAATAATCCGTATAAGATCTGTACTGTCTATGCAGTAACTTGATGATTTCCTTTGCTTTTTTAACTGCGGATTCCATGTCAGGCGCCGTAATCGCTTTGCAAAATCTGACCTCACGGGCATCATGGCACGAACCGACATCGTAATTAATAACCCCCGACAACTGAAACTTCAGCATTCTATTTCTCCTTAACAAACAACTGATAAAATTATAAATTAAAAAAATAAGCATTGTTAATAAAAACAATAATCATACAACCTACATACAATCTGTTATGTTTACTATGTTACGATCGTAATATAGTAAACATAGTTAATTAATTAAAATAAAACATGTAATTCCATTAATTAACCGCTCGATTCCGATTACAACCCAAATTTCAATTTCAAAAAACAAAAAGCCCGATACATAAAAGCATCGGGCGCTTCAATAACTGAAGTCCTAACGGTTTATACCAGAAATTTTAGAACGAATACTTGAAACATCCGATTCTATACCTCTTATATTTTGCTTGACATCATCAAGCTTTTGTTCCGCTCCGCAACTAGCCGCCATAGTAATAAAAAGCCAAAATATAATCAGGGCATGCCCTTTATCGGAAGCCTCATTCTCGCAACGCCGAATCTCGTTACTAAGATTATTAAATTGCCTTCTCAATTCATCATCGGTCATATCCATTCCTCCCTAACAAATAACTGATAAAATCATAAATTAAAAAATAAATCCTGTCAAATTTCAATGACTTTACAGACTTTTAAACTTTATAGACTTTTGACTATTCTATTCCAATAATACCAATCCAAAACATCCTTGCCTATCGGCACAGCGTTCAAGCTTCCCTCGCGGGCATTTTCAATAAGCACTAAAATAGCAATTTGCTTATCAAGAGGAGCGCCCGCCCTTGCTAAAGTTTCAGCGGGCAAGTATCCGACAAAAAACGCGTTGGTTTTCGTGTTATTTGAAACCTGCGCGCTGCCGGTTTTTGCGGCAACGCCAAAAGACAAGTCCGCCAGCGAATAAGCGGTGCCATACCATTTACTGACCGCATCCTCCATTCCTTTTTGCGCTTCTTTTATTTCCCCGTTCAGATAGGAAAAATCTTTCAATAATTCTGGACTATGGCTTGAAACGATATTCCCTTTTTCATCCTTTATTTCCTTAATCAAAGACGGCTTATACAGCTTTCCGCCATTGGCGACTGAAGAAATATAATTTATAAGCTGAACCGGCGTTACCAATAAATCCCCTTGGCCGATAGTTACGTTATATGTATCGCCAAGCCGCCAAATGTCTTTCTTTATAGCTTCTTTTTCCTGCGGATCGGGCAAAAATCCGCTGTTCTCACCGCTTAAATCAATTCCTGTTTTTTCTCCTAAACCGAAAAGCTTCCAATATTCTTTCAATTTTTCAATTCCAAGCCCTCTTTTTATATCTCCCAATCCTTGAACTTCATCGGGAATGCCTCCGCCAGCCGCATAAAAATAAATATTACTTGACCGGGCAAGCGCCGAATGCAAATCCACCCAGCCATGCGCCTTCCAATCTAAAAATCTGCTCGGTTGATCGGGAAAATAAGGATTTGGTATTTCAAGGACTCCGGACGAAAAAACTCTTGATTCCGGCGTCACAATTCCTTCCTTTAAAGCCGCTACAGCCACTACCGGCTTTATGGTTGAACCCGGCGCGTAAACTCCCGCTATGGCGCGGTTAAAAAGTGGTTCAAATGGCGCGGAAAGCAAAGGCCCGCGCATTTTCCTGAGTTTTATATCCGTAAAAATATTATTGTCAAAACTTGGCAGACTCACAAAAGACAGAATTTCTCCGTTCTGAGGATTCAAAACAATGCCGACAGCCGCATTCCTGCCGAGAGATTTCAACGACTGCTGAAGGCGGGAATAAAAATATTGCTGAAGCCCGGCATCAATTGTCGTGTATAAATAACCGCCGTTTTTCGGAGCTTCTAAGAGCTTCTCGTCCAAAATATTATTCTTGGCATCACGGTATATCAGCCGGACGCCGTCTTTCCCGCCGACAAAACTGTCATAATATTCTTCAAGACCGGTTTTTCCTTTTTCATCATTGAATTCCGCCAAGCCGGTATAGCCCAAAACATGGGAAAATGCCGGACCCATCAGATATTCCCTTTGATAATCATTCTGGATTTCCAGCGCTTTATTATCTAATGAACGCACCAAATCCGCCTGTTCGAGGGCAATATTCCTAATCAGGGTGACTAGAGCGCTTTTTTCCAAATCAGCTTTTTGCACCAATAATTCCAATTCCTGCCTATCCATCCAAAAAATTCCGCTTAAATCGTCAAGCGTCCGGTTTAAGTCAATATTCTCCCTTTTTATCAGCCCAACATTCAAAACAACCCTGTATGATGCCTTGCTGCCGGCCAAAATTCTGCCATAACGATCATATATATTTCCCCTGGCGGAAGAAATGGTGATAGGTTGTTCAACGTTCATCGCCGAACGGGTTTTATAAAAATCGCCCCCTATCAAATTCAAAGAAAATATTCTCACTAAAACAATTCCGCCTATAAGCAAAGCCGCAATGCTTAAAAATACAAAAACTCCCCGCGAAAGCGGAAGTTCCAGCGGCTCATAATGCTTGGTCGCCTCATCCATTATGGAATGTTCTAAATCAAATTCCTGATATTTCCTGCGCATAGTTTGATGTTATTCTAAAACAAAAAACCCTCTTTTGAAAGAAGGCTTTTTGACTTTGAACTTTGGACTTTTGACTTTGAACTATATTTTTATATCCATCGGCCTCAATGGATTATTAACAACAGAATAATACCTATCAAAATCCTCGCAAGCAATGCCTGTGCCGCGGACAACCGCCGTCATCGGCTCATCAATTATCCTGACAGGAACCATTAATTCTCTTTCAATTAGTTTATCCATACCCTTCAACAAACTTCCTCCTCCACACATATAAATTCCATTTTTTAGAATATCCCCGACAAGCTCAGGGGGTGTTATTTCCATGACCTCGCGGACTGAATCAGTCATCATTTTCAAAGACCGCGCTATTGCCGCGCGCACAAAACTGTCCCTGAAAATAATTTCTTTGGGAAGACCGGTCGCCATATCCCTCCCGCGTACCGGCATTTCCAATTTCTGGTCAACCGGAATCGCGGTTCCAATTGTCATTTTCAATTCTTCCGCTGTCGGTTCGCCAATAACCAATTTAAATTCCTCACGGGCAAAACGGATAATATCCGCTATAAGCTTGTCGCCGGCCACTTTTAAGCTCTTAGAAGTCACAATCCCGCCCATTGAAATTACGGCGATTTCCGTGGTTCCTCCGCCGATATCAACAATCATGCTTGCTGTCGGCTCTTCAATGGGAAGATGCGCGCCAAGAGCGGCGGCCAGCGGCTCTTCCATAACATACGCCTTATGAGCGCCGGCGCCGATAACCGCATCTTCAACGGATTTCCTTTCAACTTCAGTCAATCCGGTCGGCACGCCGATCACCGCCCGGTGATAATGAAATATGTTGTTTGCGGCATCAATTTTTTTGAAAAAATATTTAAGCATTTCCTGAGTCATTTCAAAGTCGGAAATCACGCCGTTAACAAGCGGCCTGATTATGGTTATATGAGCCGGCGTGCGGCCGACCATTTTTTTCGCTTCATCGCCGATAGCCAAAATTTGGCTGGTCTTATTATTAATCGCCGCGATGGACGGCTCCCGGGCAACAATCCCCCGGCCGGCTACATACACCAGTGAATTTGCCGTACCGAGATCTATGCCTATATTCTTTGAAAAATAATTGAAAAGTTTCATCTTTTTATAAATTCAAACTAATCTCTGCCGCCGCTTTCTTCGCCCCTCTCTTTTTCCCCGATGCCTTCCTGTCCTTTTTGTATCCGCTCAAATTCAATAGGCGTCATACCTCGGCTGTAATGTTTTCTCACGGCGGGTTCTTTTTTGGATTTGGACCCTTTTTCGTCAGGCAAAACCGCTTTTCCCAAACTTTCAAAAGATTTTAAAAGCTCCGCCGCGGACGGATTTTTCTTTTTTAATTCTTCTATCGGATCTTTTTTAAAATTTTCCTGACTATCCATATGATTAAAAGTTTTTAATTTATAATCTTTTTTAATTGCGCCGAAGTGATTAATTTCGGCATTTTTTCCGCCCGTTTCTTTATTTCTATCTTTTTTGCAGCAACAGTTTTCTCGCTGACCACCACCCTTAAAGGAATTCCCAATAAATCGGCGTCATTAAACTTTTCTCCGGTTGATACAGTTCTTTCGTCACATAATACCTCACTATCCCCGATTTGTCCAACTAACATCTTATAGATTTTATCCGCTTCCGATTTGACCTTCCCCGAGTCGCTTAAAGCCAATAAATGGACATTGAATGGGGAAACCGCCTCCGGCCAGATAATCCCCTTTTCATCGTTAAAAACCTCTACAATCGCTCCCATGACCCTTGTAGGCCCTATGCCGTAAGAGCCCATTATAACAGGCCTTTTTATGCCATCTTTGTCGGTATAAACCAGCCCGTAGGCGTCAGAATACCTGGTGCCTAATTTGAAGACATTTCCGACCTCAATCGCTTTTGCATTCCTGATTTCCCCGTTGCAATCTTTATGGTTTGAAGAATTAAAGATTTCCTGATTCTGGCAAAAATCACATTTGTCGCAATAATAAACCATATCTTCACCGGCTGAATTCAACACTTGGAATTCATGGGTATATTCCTTGGTAAAAGGCCCTCCGCCCGCCTCGGCAACCAAAACTTTAAGGGATAATCTTTTAAAAATCTTGTTATAAGAATCAATGACTTTTCCGTAATATTTTTCCAAATCGGCGCGATCCATATGAAAACTGTATAAATCTTTCATCATAAATTCCCTGCCCCGAAGAAGGCCCGCCTGCGCCCTTGCTTCGGCGCGAAATTTCGTCTGTATCTGATAAACCGCTTTCGGCAGATCTTTATACGACTGTATATAATGCCTGGCAATGGCAGTTATCACTTCTTCATGCGTCCAACCGAGACCATATTCAAAGTCCCTTGTCCCTTGTCCATTGTCTCTTGTCCCTGTTTTGTAAATAATGTCCACATCCCAACGCTTTGACTGTTCCCAATATTTTCTATGGATTAACGACGGCATCAGCATTTCTTCGCCGATAACATTCATTTCCTCACGGATAATTTTATTTATTTTATTCAGCACTTTCAGGCCGAGCGGAAGCATTGAATAAACGCCTGCCGAAGATTTATTGATAAATCCGCCCTTAATCAAAAATTGGGCATTTTTTGACTCTTCGCCTTCGGGAGAATTTTTAATTGTTTTAGAAAATAGTTTAGATTGCAGCATAAACAATATATCTATAATATACTAATTTAAAAAATAAAAAAACCCAAAACTTAAAACAGCGCCACAATATCTTTTATAGTGACCAATAAAGCGGCAGTCATCAGAAAAGCGAAACTTAATCCGAAAATATACATTTCCGCCTTCAAACTGAGCGGACTGCCTTTGATTTTTTCCACCAATAAAAACAGCAATCTTCCGCCGTCCAAACTCGGAATCGGAAAAATATTAAATGCCGCAAGCCCCAGCGAAATCATGGCTAAAATCTGCAAAAAATAAACAAATCCGAGCTTGCTGGTCTGGATTGCCATGCCCGCAATCCCAACCGGACCGACAACATTTCCAAGCGCCTTAATGTCCGCAAAAGCCATAGCAATCACTTTTATAAAACCGATTGCTCCCGAAACCACGGAATTAACCGAGGCAATAAATCCTTCCCAAATGCTCTTGAAAAATCCATATTTTTCAACGCCAATTTCATTCAAATAAACGCCCAATCTGCCCTCCGAAAATACAGAAACAGATTGTTCCGCGCCTGCCCGCCGAATCTTTATCAGAACTTCATGTCCCTTATTTTTT
>JBBUBH010000037.1:0-1436 GCA_038078395.1 Patescibacteria group bacterium | reverse complement strand
AGAAGAAAATTTTGTTTCGGCGTTATGTCCTGTTCGGGCAGTGCGGAGTAGTGATTTTTATAAATTAATGTATAATTAGAATAACAATTTAATATAGGGTTAAAAACCCTGGCCTAAACCCTGATTTTTTTCGGGGCATGGCTAAAAAACGATTGCGCGTATAAAGCTCCTAGTCAGAGCACGCGCAATCGTCATATCTCGAAAGAGATGTGGGTGTCGCAAGACATCGCTGGCTGGGAGCTTTGTGTTTAAACAGCTAGTAAGATTAACAAATTCAAAATTTATTACAAGGTAAAATGAAAAGCGAAAAATTACAAAATAGAGGCGTTGCTTTAGTTACGGTGTTAATAATCGGCTTAGTAGTTGGCCTCAGTTTATCGGGGGCAGATTTTTTAGGCAACAATTTAGCGCAAGCGCAAGTTAGTTCTGGCCTCCAGGTTGATTTTCCATCAGCAGGTTTTAATTTGAATGTCGGTCAGACCTATACTATTTCTTGGTCGGGTATTGATTCTTCTGTTTATCTCACTGGATTCTCTATTCAATTATTCAGAGATGAAATTGCTCCTCCCTATACTCCTCCGTATTTAATTGTGAATATTCCTAAAAGTTCCATCAATCAAGTTTCTTATAATTGGACAGTTCCAGAACTTTCCGGCGGAAAGTATTATATAGCAATTACTTGTGCTACTTTTTGCGGTCCCAGATATCAAGCTCTTAGCTCTGTTTTCACTATTGTTAATCCAATTCCAACTATTAAAGTCCTTTCGCCAAATGGGGGAGAAACGTGGGAGGTTGGCAAAACTCAGTTTATTTCTTGGCAGGTAAGCGATCCAACTGCGCCGGTTGGAGTATATCTTTCCGGCTTTGACGAATTTGGAGGAACTTATATAGCAGAAACTATTGTACCCGGCATCCTTGGTCAACAATCTTCTATTAGTTGGATTGTTCCATCTACAGTTAAGCCCGGAAAATATTTAATAAGAGCAGTTGCTAATCCAAACGACAAAACGAAATCAGCCGAAGATTCCAGCGATGCGTCATTTACAATTACTGCGCCAGTGGCTCCTGATCCTCCTCCATCCACACAATCAATTAAAGTTATTTCTCCAAATGGGGGAGAAACGTGGGAGGCAGGTAAAACATACCCAATTTCTTGGAGTGGCGTTAAGGTTGGGACAGTTCAAATTCTTGCTCACCCATGGTTGTCGAATTTAGGAAATCTGAGTGGTTTTACTCATTCTGTTGACACTACACGTTCTTATATTCTGATTGGCAATTTTGCAAATGAGAATACAGGTTCTTTTTCTTGGAGTATTCTAAACACCGCATTGCCTGGAAAATATTTTATAAGATTATTCTGTGCCAATAGTCAATGCAATGATGCGAATAATGATGATGGGGATGACAGTGACTTGCCATTTACGATTGTTGCGCCA
>JBBUBH010000036.1:0-1621 GCA_038078395.1 Patescibacteria group bacterium | reverse complement strand
TGAAAATATTCCGAATGTCCTGGTTTTCTCTCCTGCTTTTTGATACAGCGTGAGTCCAATAATGGTCTGCGCACTTTGCCCTGCTGACTGGTAGCCAGAGAGTCCGATGGTTATCACATTTTGCCCTGCTTTTTGATACAAGGAGCATAGGGCAATGTTGTTTTTCTCGCTCACTGCGTTGCCCAATACGGTAAAGATATGTCCGTTGATGTTGAATGGCGCGCAGAGCAGCGCTATAATGCCGGCTCTTTTTGCGTATTCAGCGAGCCCATTTGGCTTTTTCATCCAACACCATACTCCAAGATATACGAGCGTTGTTGTCGCGAACAGCGCCAGGTTTTCCATTTCCGCCTCCTTCCTTTATTTGATTAAAACAACTGTATATAGTATATTATATAAATTCATATATGTCAAATCTTGTTAAAAATCCATGCCCGCCGGCAGGCAGGAAAAAATTAAAAGTTTTTGTCGCAATGTCTGGTGGGGTAGATAGTTCTGTTGCCGCGGCATTGCTTAAATATGGATATATAGATTCGTGTGGGCGCTTTCGTGTTGCCAGAGGCCGGGGGCCGGAGGCGCGCAGTTCGTATGCTGTTATCGGCGCGCACATGAAATGCTACAACCTTGACGGTTGCGGAGAACGGGACGCCGAGGACGCGCGCAGAGCCGCGGAAGTTCTGGGTATTCCTTTTTATATTTTTGATTTTGAAAAAGAATATAAAGACAAAGTGGTGGAATACATGGTGGATGGCTATAAAAAGGGGATTACGCCGAACCCTGATGTGATGTGCAATAAGGAAATAAAATTTGGATTGTTTCTGAAAAAAGCCCTGGAATTAGGAGCTGATTATGTGGCGACGGGGCACTATGTAAAATTAGGGGTTAGGGGACAGGGTTTAGGGGTTAGAAAAAAAATAAAAAATACTCTATACCCTATACTCTATACTCTATACGCTGCCCGGGATAAGAATAAAGACCAATCATATTTTCTATGGACTTTGACGCAAAAACAGCTAAAACATTGTTTGTTCCCGCTTGGTGATATTACAAAGCCGGAGGTGAGGAAATTGGCGCAGAAATTTAATCTGCCGAATGCGGATAAAAAGGACTCGCAGGGGATTTGTTTTTTGGGTCGAGTTGATTTGAAAGATTTTTTAAAGAAATATATTCCCGAGAAAAAGGGATTGATTTTGGATGCTTCGGGGAAAGTGGTGGGTGAACATAAAGGCGCATGGTTTTATACTATCGGCCAGCGCAGCGGCATCGGGCTCGGCGGTGGGAAAAAACCGAGGTATATCGCGGAAAAAGATGTGAAGGAAAATGCCCTGCTCGTTGCCGAGGAAAACGATCCGGCGCTTTATCGAAAAGAAATTGAATTAAAAAATTTAAATTTTATTAATCCGGATTTATCATCTCTAATTCGCGCGAATAGTAGAATAAATGTTTTGGCGCGAGTTCGATACAGGCAACCGCTATTTAAGGCCCGGCTATGTCAAATGTCAAATGTCAAATGTCGGCTGGTTTTTGACCGGCCTCAAAAATTTGTGGCTTCCGGCCAGTCGGCAGTTTTTTATTCTGCAAAAAGAGGAGACCTGCCTGCCGGCAGGCAGGTGCTTGGCGG
>JBBUBH010000035.1:0-1346 GCA_038078395.1 Patescibacteria group bacterium | reverse complement strand
TATAAAAGAAAAAACTCGCTTTTAGGCGAGGCTGATAGACCGATACGAAGCTACAAATATAATTCGAATCTACAAATATTCGAATGTGGCTATTTGTAAGCCATTCGTATACAGATTCAGCCTCACTCTGAATCCCGTGACTTCTCTGTGCATATTTTTCCTAAATTGAAATCAAGGATTTTGCATTAAGTTCAAGGCGCGAGGAGGAAATCGTAGGGTTACCTACCTTTCCGACAAGCAACGATGAAATTAATCAAAATCCTGATTCCCTTCGGGTAAGTAAATTTTGGTTATCTTCTGCGTTATGCCTCCTCGCCGTGGGAATTCCCACAAGCTCGTCGGCAAGCCTTGAATCTAACTCAAAATTTATCTTATCAATTAGGGAAAATATGTACAGGGAAGTCACCTACTTTTATTATAAACTTTTACTTGCTTTCCACAAAGAGCTTGTATGTGGATAATTCCAGCATAACACCCCCTTTTAGGATCACTACATATATAACGACTATCCTATATCCCTGTTACAGCATTACAAGTATCCATTCTAATGAACTAATTTTTATTTGTAAACCCCTATCCAACCAGAAAATTAAAACTTTGCCGGAATAATACGGTAATAACTTGCCGGCCCTCCGTTTCCAACCCTTTCAATGACCCCCTGTCTGCAAAGCCGCTGTAAATCATACCTTAATGTCCGTTCACTCACATCCGAAAATTCAGCTACTAAGTCCTTTAATCGGCAACTGTTGCCGCCCTTAATCTTATTTATAATTGCCGATTGCCGCATTGCCACATTTATTGCCGAATTGCCGCTTTCTATGGTCGCATTCTCATCACTACTAACAACCCCGCCAGAAGAAGTTAATTTAGCCGGTTGCGCGTCTAAAGAAAAGTCCATAAGATTAACTCTTTGCGCCTGATCTGATTCCTGAGCCTGCGGCTGGGCCGCAACCGAAATCTTTGAAAAGAAACTCTCTATATTCGGCAATTGCTCTTCACTGTAAGGATAATTGCCGAATTGCCGGATTGCCGAATTTAAACTATCCAACTCTCTGACTAACACCGTAGCATTGACCGGCTCTATTTCATAAATGGAATGGCCTAATCTCACCAAACTATCCAGAGCCGAAATATCCGCCAATGACCTATTTAAATTATCCTGATTATTATCGGCGCTTAAACGAGCTGAATTTTCCAAAAGTTCAAAAGACAGCCGTTCAATTGATGAACGAAGATCGGCTCTTTTTATATAAAAACAAACTCTGATAAGCGAATATGATATTTCTCTTGCCTTCTGTTTTATAATGTCGGCGGACATACCCCTTAGTAGAAATTCAGCTACGCAA
>JBBUBH010000034.1:0-1717 GCA_038078395.1 Patescibacteria group bacterium | reverse complement strand
GAAACAACCGGCAGGAAATTCGGGGCATATAAGACTAGAACCTATCTTGATAATAATCCTTTAACGCGTTGCCTGAATAAATTTAAAATTTCAAGGCATGCCGACGAGCTTGTGGCCGTAGCCACGGCAAGGAGGCATAACGAAGAAATTTTATATTTAGGCGGCAACCCGGAGGGATACAACAAATTTTATCCATAACATCGTCGCTCATCGGAAAGGCAGCTTAAGCTGCGATTTCCTCTTCGCTCCTTGTTCTGAATAAAATTTGCAAGTATCGCGTTAGGAATTATTATCAAGATAGGTTCTAAAGAAGCGGTGAAAAGATTGCGGCAGGTAGAATATTTTAAGCATTTGAAAAAATAATAAAAAGCCTCCTTAGCTTAGTGGCAAAGCAACGGTTTTGCGGTGTCCCGTCACTAATTGAAAATTTAAATTATCTTGCCGGAGTAGCTCAGCGGCAGAGCAACGCTTTTGTAAAGCGAAGGTCGGGGGTTCAACTCCCTTCTCCGGCTCAATTTATTAGCGGCAAGTAATTTTCAATTTAGTGCGGGATAAAGCGAAGGTCCCCGGTTCAAATCCAGGAGGTGGCTCAAAAATTAATTTATAAAAATTTATGAAAGATTATCAAAAACAAGTTGATGAATGGATTAAACAGTATAAAATCGGATATTTCCAGCCATTGGAAATTTTAGCCCGGTTGACTGAAGAAACGGGGGAGTTGGCGCGGGAATTGAATCATCGGTTTGGTCCCAAAAAGAAAAAACCTGCCGAGGATAAAAAAGATATGGAGGATGAGCTGGCGGATATTATTTTCACCCTTATTTGTCTGGCCAATTCTTTGGATTTAGATATTGATAAAGGATTTAAGGCGGTTATGGATAAATGTTACGGCCGCGATAAAGATAGGTGGGAGAAAAAGTAACGACATTAATTACGGAGAGATATTTTAGTTATTATTGTTTTGGTATAGCTATATATCATAGTGTCTTTATTATACCGATTGTGGTAAAATGATTTTATGATTGAAAAGAAGAAATTACTTAATTTGTATAAGTTAAAAAAGAAATCTATGCAAGAGATTGCTGATTTGTTGGGGTTTTCATTGCATAAAGTGAGTTATTGGATGGAAAAGCATGAAATTAAATCGCGATCTAGAAGTGAAGCAATCTATTTGAAGTGTAATCCGGATGGCGACCCATTTAATTTTATTCCGCCAAGAAATCTTAAAGAAGCAGAATTATTTGGATTAGGATTGGGATTATATTGGGGCGAGGGCACTAAAGCAAATAAAGATTCTATAAGATTAGGCAATACCGATCCAAAATTAATTAAAAAATTTATGGATTTTTTGATACGATTTTTTTCGATTAAAAAAGAAGATTTACGTTTTGGCCTTCAAATTTTTACTGATATAAATAAAGGCGAGGCTATGGACTTTTGGCAAAAAGAGCTTAAAATAAAGCTTAGCCAATTTTACAAGCCGATTATAACTAAATCTAGATCTTTGGGTACTTATCGTAAAAAAAGTCAATTTGGCGTAATGACGATAATGTATCATAATAAAAAATTGAGAGATTTATTGGTAAGTATGTTGCCGATGTAGCTCAGTGGTAGAGCAACTCCATGGTAGTTCGCAAGAATCTGCCCATTCTAATGGCAACATTGGAATGAATCCCGAATAACGGTTAATATCCCGAGCAAGGCGAGGGACAAGACC
>JBBUBH010000033.1:0-8323 GCA_038078395.1 Patescibacteria group bacterium | reverse complement strand
GAACAGTGACGGATCTGTCGGGCCTTGGGCAACCAGTTCCAACGCTTTGCCGGCAGCTCGGCAAGCCCATACTTCAGTTGTTACCAACGGCTATGCGTATGTCATAGGCGGTTATAATAGCGTTAGCCAAACCACGGTTTATTATGCCAAATTGAACAGCAACGGATCCACCGGAGCTTGGGCAACCAATGCTAATGCTTTGCCGGCAGACCGAAGCGATCATTCTTCAGTTGTTGCCAATGGTTATGTGTATGTTTTGGGCGGTTATAGCAACACACCAGTGTCCACAGTCTATTACGCCAAATTAAACAGCGACGGATCTGTCGGAGCTTGGTCAACTAATGCCAATGCTTTGCCGAGCGTAAATCGGTATCCTAGTTCGGTTGTTGCCAATGGCTATGTGTATACAATAGGCGGCTATAATGGCACTAGTGGCTTATCCACAATTTCTTATTCTTCCCTTCCCCGCGTTTCCATTTCTGGTAATTTGGACTTACTCGGACTTGCCAGCACTACCTTGGCAGATGCAAATGACAGCGATTGGGGCAGTACCGGAAGCTCAATTTTCGCCGGAAATATATATAGCGCCGGCAAACTCCAGGTTACCGGCAACGCCCTATTTTCCAATGGCGTCGGCATCAACGGCGTGTTGTCAGTAAATGCGACTAGCAGTGGCGTTCAAAATGTCCCGATTTTCAGCGTCCAAAATGCCACAGCTACGGCGCCGATACTGACAGTTTTGTATAACGGCAATGTCGGCATCAATAAAGCGGCTCCTGTTTCCGCGCTGGATATCGTGGGAACTTGCGCCGATACCGGCGCCGGCTGCGCCGACTATGCCGAGCTGTATCCTTCTTCCGAAACAGTGGAGCCGGGAGATATCGTGTCTTTGGATTTGAATAATTCAGGGAAAGTGAAAAAATCAGTTGTCGGCGAACTTGAACCGATCGGAGCGGTTTCCAGCAATCCGGCTATTCTTATTGAAGGTTCGGGATTGCAGATGCTGTCAGGAATAAATTATAAGAGCGATCCGAATAAGCCGGCTATTGCCTTGTCTGGAAAAATTCCAGTGAAAGTGAATCTTGAAGGCGGAGAAATTCAAGTCGGCGACCCGATTACGATTTCATCCGTTCCGGGTATCGGCAAAAAAGCGACAACATCGGCAAGAATAATCGGCTACGCGCTGGAAAATTATTCCAGCCAGTCAAATGCCGATAGTCAAACGTCAAATGTCGGAAAAATACTGGTATTTGCCAGTCAAGGTTATTGGATGGGTCGGGATATACTTGCCCTGGGTTCGCTTGCCCTGAGCTCGTCGAATGGGTTGAATGGGTTTGGCGTTACTGGCGGGGAAGGCGCTTCTATTATTGATGCGGTGAAAGCTTGGTTTGAATCAATGGGAATTATTATCCGGAACGGTTTTATGAGTATAAAAGAAATTTCCGTTGATATATTGGGAACGAACGTGATTAAAATAAATAATGAATTTACTCTCGGCACAGCTGAACGTCCGATAGGCATAACTATTTATGATCAGTCTACAGGGGATCCATATTGTGTCGGCATGAAAGATGGTCAGTTGCAGACTATGTCCGGCGCCTGTAATTCTGCCGCTACCGCCAGCTTATTGGATAGCGCCGCATCCACGACTTCTTCATCTGCCACGACTACCGATTCAACGACTTTAGACACGATGACTTTAGACTCAATATCTCCCACTATCACCCTCAACGGCCCCGCCGTGGTTGAAATAGAAAAAGGATCTGCATGGACAGATCCCGGAGCAACCGTTGTTGACCCCGCTGTAGGAGATGTCCCCGCTAATACCAATTTAAGCATTTATTATAAACTAGACGGTGTTGAAACCGCTAATGGAGGCAGGGAACCGGTTCAAATAGATATTTCGGTTCTTGGCTCACATATTATTATATATAGCGCCACTGACTCTGCCGGCAATATCGGCACCGCCACCAGGACGGTGAATGTTGTCGCGTCTATTGAAACCTCGCCGGTGGAACCTGTTATTTCGCCCGTTGAAGAATCCGCAACCACAACACCGGTAATTTAAAATTAAGGTCATCGCAAGACCTTAATAAAAGGTCTTGCGCTTGCGATGACCTTAGATTGGTTATTCTAACACTAAATCTTTGATTTCATTTAAATCCAATTCTTTGATCCAATTTATTATCTCTTTTTTATAATTTTGTGATCCATTAAAGAATTCCATTAAAAATTCTCGCTGAGTAATAGATGGAAAGTTCTTTTTTCCGGCATAATCAAGATGGCTGCTCCAGCGGTATGATTCTAAAAATTTAATTGCGTTGCTTAAATTTGATATTTTTCTTTCGCGCCATTCCGGCGTAATTAAATCTAGGGGATTTAAATGGATGTAATAGGGGAGATGGATAAAATGCGCATTATTTTCAATAGTAATAGATTTATACCTTCCCTGAAAAAGAGCTCCGCTTCTTTTATATTTTTCATTAAAATATCTTGCATACCCCATATTTAATTTTTTCATAAATTTTGTAATTCCACCCTCAATTTTAGGAGAAAGAAGTAAATGATAGTGATTGGGCATCATACAAAAAGCGTGAATATCAACCAGTAATTTTCTTGGTTGTTTTTCAATATAAGGTCTTGCGATGACCTTATATTGTCGGCGAAAGCGGTAAGTAGAATTATTCAGGGGATTTTGGTCATTAAATTCAAATAAATCATGAATGAATCGGAAATAATCCTGTTCGTCCATAAATATCTTTCTTTTGTCTACGCCCCTGTTTAGCGTGTGAAAAATTTCTGCCATATAAATATATGGATATTATCTTAAATCAAAATTAAGGTCATCGCAAGACCTTAGATTTATTATTCTAAGTGGATAGTTTTTTGGAATTCGGAGAATTTTTGAGCGAGCGCGGGATATCGGGAAAATTCCGGATCATTGGAAAGAATTTTTTTGGCGGCATCGCGGGTGGCTTTTACCAGAAGAATGTCTTGGAGCGCGTTCATGGCGATGTCTGGCAGTCCGGTCTGGGATTCGCCCAGAAATTGTCCGGGTCCGCGCATTTGCAGGTCTTTTTCCGCCAGCTCAAATCCGTTTTTTGCCGTCATCAGGAAGTGCAGCCGTTTTTGGGCGGTGTCGGAATCGGAATTGGTGAAAAGCAGGCAGAATGACTGGTGCTCGCTCCGTCCGACTCGGCCCCTGAATTGGTAAAGCTGGGCAAGTCCGAATCTTTCCGAGCCCTCAATCATCATTATTGAAGCATTCGGCACATCAACGCCGACTTCAATAACTGATGTGGCGACTAGAATATCGTATTTTTTATCTTGAAAGTCGCGCATTATCGCGTCTTTTTCATTTCCTTTTATTTTTCCATGAAGCATTGCCAATTTCAGGTCAGGAAAGATTTTTGTGGATAATTTATCAAATTCTTCTTTCACTGATTTAAGTTCCAACGCTTTTCTTTTCGCTTCGCTGATTATTTCTCCTTCTTTTACCGCGCCCGGTTCAATTCTCGGACAAATAACAAATACTTGCCTGCCTTTTTTTATCTGTTCGCGGATAAAATTGTACGCTTTAGGGCGGTTTTCCGGATCTACGACTTTTGTGATTATTTCTTTCCTGCCGAGCGGAAGTTCGGTTATGGTTGACAGATCAAGGTCGCCGAAAACTGTCAGAGCGATTGTGCGGGGAATCGGAGTGGCGGACATTGAAAGAAAGTGCGGGACGATGGCAGGATTATTTAAATTTTCTTTTTTTAGAAGTTCTGCCCGCTGGCGCACGCCGAAGCGGTGCTGTTCGTCAACGATTGCGAGAGCCAATTCTTTAAATTTGGCGGTTTTTTGGATGAGGGCGTGCGTGCCGATGATAATTTTCGCGCCTCCTTCGGCAATTTCTTTTTTTAATTTGGCTTTGGTTATTTTTTTATTTTTCCCCCCGATGGAAAGTTCTATATTATTTGCCGTTAAAAGAGCGATTCCGTCATTAAAATCTGGGAATATCTTTGAAAATGTGCGGAAGTGCTGGCCGGCGAGCACTTCTGTCGGCGCCATAATGGCGGTCTGGCGGCCGGTTTCTGAAACCAAAAGCGCCGCGATTGCCGCGATTATTGTTTTTCCCGAACCTACATCTCCCTGAAGCAGGCGGTT
The DNA here is from genome assembly GCA_038078395.1 of Patescibacteria group bacterium. Classification (GTDB taxonomy): domain Bacteria; phylum Patescibacteriota; class Minisyncoccia; order UBA6257; family 02-FULL-45-10c; genus JBBUBH01. Next base: position 4,174 of record JBBUBH010000033.1, on the reverse strand, counting down.
CATCGGGCGCGATTTTCGGATGTCTTCCACCACTTCATCAAGCGATTGTTTTTGTGAATTTGTAAGCTGGAACGGCAGTTCGGAAATTATTTTGGCGAGTTTTTGTTCGTTGACCGGAACAGATACCGCGTTATTTTCCGCGAGGCGCATCCTGTATTTAAGATTATTTAGTTGGAGCAGGAAAAGATCTTCAAAAGCAAACCGTTTTTTTGAAATTTCAGAATCGCCTGGTTTTAGCGGGAAATGGATTCGGCGGAGGGCGATATTTATGTCGGATAATTTATTTTCTTTCAATATTTCTTCCGGAAGAAAATCATCAATATGGTCAAGTTCTTTCAATAGCGGCTGTATCAGATACCGCAGTCCTTTTGAAGTGAGTCCGCGCGTTTCCGGATAAATTGGAATCAGTCCGGCGGTGTGCTTTGTTTCTCCCTGGTGGGCATTGCCGATAGGTTCGTATGACGGACTGGCAAGATATATTTCTCTTTTGGACTTGGTGACTTTTCCGGCGAAATTATAAAGATTGCCTTCTCTGAGGATATTTCTGATATATGGCTGATTGAACCAGACGGCTTTTATGCCTCCGGTGTTGTCAATAATTACCGCTTCAATTATCAGAAGGTTTTTTTTCCAGGTGCGGCGGATGGTCAGCTGGTGGATGCGGCCCTGGATTGTCGCGGATTGGTCTATTGCCAATTCGCCGATAGGCACTATTTTTGAGTAATCTTCATAGCGGAAAGGAAAGTGCCAAAGCAAATTTTTGACCGTCTTAATGCCGAGCTTTTGCAGCTTTGAAGTGAATTTCGGCCCGATTTTTGGCAATGTTGAAAGCTCGGTGTCTAATATCATAAAAATTTAAAATGTAAATATCAAAATGGAAAATGACAATGTAAAATTTAAAATGATTTAATTATTCTTTAAGTTATTCCGCTGGAAGCGGATACCCGAATTTTACACTTTGATTTTTGAATTTTGCATTTTTAAGAATGTATATATTATACCAGATTTTTTTATTTTTCAATAGAGATATTGGGAAACGGAGGGGGGACTATGCAAATATAATTAAATATGTTATTATATAAACACGAGTATCAGCACAATTCGGAACCTTGAAAAAGGAGGGGTTATGAAAAGAGCTGTGATTTTGGTAATTTTTTGCGCGATGGTTTGCATTCAAATCAGCGGTTGCGCTTCTTTTCCCAAACAATCGGACGGCTCGGTTACTTTAGAAGTTGATTACACAATTGGATTGAAGAAGGCGATTGAGGCGGGAAAATTCAGCTATGTTGGTCCCCAAATTACCGATATTCGGTTTCCCTATCAGCCGGCAGGTTATGCGGGCCGAAGAATGGCGCGGCTGAAATTTATGCGTTTTGTCGGAGCGAGAAGCCTTAATGAAATAACCGGGAAAATAGAAAAAATCGGTTACAGGCCGGCGAATATAGCCGAGCTTCTTGCCTTGTTTGCTAAGTATCCGGATGGGCAGATACGGCAGTATCCGATAGTGGCGCTTGGTTCTGTCTGGCACGAGTTTTCCGGGGAAGAAGTCGTGCCGATTGTAAATATGAAATCCGAAGAGAAAATGATGGGAGTTCTCGCATTCAGTTCTTTTAATTGTCCGCGATGCCATGTTCTTATCGCAGATAAAAGTTGCGATTGATCCGATTAAATAATTTATTCCCTCCTTAAATGGGGGGATTTTTTATTTGGAAAAGAAAAAAAATAATGTTATAACAATAAAAGCGCGCATATTTATTGCACGGAAGAGCAGTCCGTTGATTAATTCATGGCGGTGATAAAATAAAGGAATTGCTCGGTGGCGCCCCTATAGCTCAATGGTAGAGCACTCGCCTCTTAAGCGATGTATCTTGGTTCGATTCCAAGTGGGGGTACGGATTTTTGTTACTATATATATGTAGCTCAGAAAATATTAAAAAATGGAAAATAACGGTCAAATTTTAAAAGTGGAGAATCTTTCGGTGTTTTTGGATAAAGAAAAGATCATTGATGACCTTAGTTTTTATGTTAATAAGGGGGATTCAGTTGCGATAATCGGTCCGAATGGCGCCGGCAAAACAACGCTTTTCCGGGCGCTTATGGGAATGATTCCTTATTCCGGCGGGATAGAATGGCGGAAAGGAATAAAAATCGGGTATGTCCCTCAGCGCATGGAAATTGAAACCGATATTCCTCTTTCGGTAAGGGAATTTTTGCATTTGCGTCAGAATGAGGATTTAAGCGAGGAAAAAATTATTGGGGCGGTAAAATCAGTGCTTCTCCCCGAAGGAATTTTGGATTCCGGTTTGGGTGAAATTTCTGTCGGACAGAGGCAGAGGATTTTGATTGCCTGGGCTTTATTGGGGAAGCCGGAGATGCTTCTTTTTGACGAGCCGACCGCGGATATTGATATCAGCGGGCAGGAATCGGTTTATCATTTATTGCATCATTTGCAGGGCGCCTACAATTTGACTATGATTCTGATTTCCCATGATTTGAACATTGTTTATCAATATGCGAATCAGGTGCTTTGCCTTAATCGCAAGAAAGTTTGTTTCGGCCCTCCGCGGGAAATGCTGAATCCGGAACAAATTCAGAAGCTTTACGGCGGAGAACGGGCTTTTTATCAGCACTTTCATTTAGACGAACATCGTCATCATTAATGTAAAATTCAAAAATCAAAATGCAAAATGACAATGCAAAATTTAAAATTGAATTTAAAAATAGGCTTTACAGCTGGGTATTAAGATTAATTAAATTTATAGACCAGCTTCCAAAGGATAGTGTCTGCGGAGTAATGGGGAAACAGTTGTTAAGAAGCGGAACGAGTATTTTAGCCAACTACATAGAAGCTAATTCCGCCAGCTCCAGAAAAGATTTTATTAATTTTTTCACCCATTCTCTGAAATCAGCTAATGAATCTAAAATATGGCTTGCTTTATTAAAAGATACCAATAAAGGAAATCAAAATGAATTGAAATGGCTACTTGAAGAATTAATTGAAATAGCGAATGTGATTGCGTCGAGTATTTTAACATTAAAAGGTAAAAAATGATTTTGTCATTTTAAATTGTCATTTTTCATTTTGATATTTACATTTTGAATTAAAAAAATAGTATTTATGGATAACACAACATTACAATTACTGACAGCCGTTTTTATTTCTGCCGCCGCAAGCTTGCTCGGAGTTTTTGCCATTTTAAAAAGGATGTCGCTTGTCGGCGACGCGCTTTCGCATGTGGCGCTTCCGGGAATTGCTTTGGCGATTTTTTTCAAAATTAATCCGTTTATCGGAGTTCTTTTATTTTTATTGGTTGCCACTGTCGGCATTTGGCTTTTGGAATATAAAAGCAGTTTGTCGGTTGATACTTTGGTGGGGGTATTTTTTACAGCTTCTCTGGCAATTGGTTCCCTTTTCATTTCGGAATTTGAATTATTGGAAGCATTGTTCGGCGATATATCAAAAATTACTTTTTTTGACATGGTTTTGTCGGTTGCCTTGTCCATATTTTTGATTGTTTTTCTTTTGGTCATCCATAAAAAATTGGCGCTTCATATGGTTTCCCGGGATTTGGCGAGTTCAATAGGAATTAATTCCAAACAGTTGGAACTTGTTTATCTGCTTCTTTTTGCTTTGGCTGTGGCGCTTGGATTTAAATTCGTGGGGGCGCTTCTGATGGGGGCATTGATAATAATTCCTGCGGCCGCGGCAAAAAATATCTGCCGGAGCTTGAATGGTTTTATGCTGACGAGCGTTATTTTCGGAGTTGTTTCGGCGATAGCGGGAGTTTATTTGTCTGATTTTTACGGTTATCCAGCGGGTCCGGTATTTATTCTGGCGAGCGTTGCAATTTTTATTATTTCTCTCGGATGGAGGGCAGTGTTTAAAAAATAAGTCCAATAGGATTTTACGAAGCGTCCTCGGAGGTCCCGACGTAAAGTCGGGATCCCGACTTCATTATTAAAATATAAAAAATAGCGCGTCGGGAGAATCTTTCTGTGCTCTCGCCAGGATTTGTCCGCCAGAGGCGGATCCTCCTTTGGAGGAAACCTTTTGTGTCCTCGGAGGGAATCGAACCCCCATCAACCGGTTCGAAGCCGGTTACTCTATCCGTTGAGCTACGAGGACATGCTAAGTGATACTTGCCCCGTACAAAATTTATTTTGTGCGGGGTCC
>JBBUBH010000032.1:1203-3556 GCA_038078395.1 Patescibacteria group bacterium | reverse complement strand
GGTCTTCCAAAAACTTAATCAGTTCAAATCTTTTAAACGGGGCGCCATCCCTGATTGTCAGCGGATATGCCAGCCAAGTAACTTTAGCCTTCGGATGTTCTTTTGGTAATATGAAATATTCTTCATATTTTCCAAAAAAATCATTCAGGGCGCCAAAAATGCTTTTGCGGATTTTAATCACTTCATCAAGCTTTTTAAGCTGCACCAGGCCGAAAGCGAACATCATTTCAACCGGCTTCAGATTAAAGCCCATATGAGTATAGGTGAATTTTTTATCATAATTAATGCCAGTAAGCTCATCAGTAAATCTGTCATTCAAATCTTCGCTGTCGTTCAAGGCCGCCCTTCCCCATTCGCGGAAAGCATAAGCATGTCTGACAAGTTCGGGATCGGAAAAACAGATAATTCCCCCTCCTCCGCCAGCCGTAATATGATGAGAAGCGTAAAAGCTGGAAGTCGTCACATCACTGTAAGCGCCAGTCGGCTTTCCATTAAATTTGCCGCCGATAGTATCACAACTGTCTTCAATAAAGAAAAGATTGTTTTCCCTGCAAAATTCCGCAAGCTGCTTCATGTCATTAAGATTTCCCAAAGTATGCGGAACAATCACTGCCCGCGTTTTTTTGGTAAGCATTCTTTCTAGTTCGGAAAGATCAAGGTTATAAGTGCCGAGTTCCGAATCTGCGACCACGGGAAGCAAACCGTTCAATAAAATTGTGCTGAAAGTGGTGGGAAAAGTGCAAGCCGGAGTGATAACTTCGCTACCCTTTGGCAAATCCAATATTTTTAAGGCAACCAGATTTGCCGATGAACCGGAATTCACAACTGTCCCAAATCTCTTTCCAAAAATTTCCGCTACCTTTTTTTCAAATTCTGAAACATACTTACCCATTCCAAGCCAGCCCTGTTTCAAACATTCCACAACTGCATCAATTTCTTCATCGCCATAAACCGCCTGGGCGTAATAAACCTTGTCTTTTCCGCGGATGAATCTCTTCGCTTTGTTATATACGCCATAAAAAATCTTTTTCTTTTTCGTATTATTTCTCCTTTTTTAGATTTCAAATAACTGATGATATTATATATAACTTTTGATAAAAATCAATAGCTTAAAATAATTCCGATAAATGAAATTTGTTCTAAAAATTTAACTTTTTTAAGCATTTCAATTCCTGTCTTTGTTCTTTTATTATCTTTTTTGGAAATTTGCCAAGTTTGAAGTATTGCCCGTCCTTAGGTTTGTTAATTGGCCGCGCAGCATACAGCAAAACAAGCTCGTGTCCGCGCACATCATAATCATTAAAAAATCCAACAAAACGCAGTTTTTTAATTTTCACCGATATTTCTTTCCGGCAAACCCGCTTAAGCGCATCTTTAGGAGTTTCCTTATAACGCAGAATACTGCCCGGAATATGCCAGCTGTCATAAAACTCGTCTTTCCTGTAAGTCAGCAAAACATGATTTTTATCCGGCATAACCGCAAGATTTACCGCCACCATTGGAACCGATTTACACAAGGCGACAAAAACCGGATAAGGAGCCGGTAGACGAACTTTTTTTAAAAGTCGAACCAAATCCCCGATTTCTTTGGAAGTTAATTTCTTAATATTTTCTTTCATTTATTTTATAAACCTTAAAAATATATCTCCTGGAATTGATAATGCCCTAAAAAATAAGGTAGTAAAAAAAGGAAACCAATAATCACCGGATTTTTTGTTTATAACTTTTAAAATTTTCTCCGCTGCTTTTTTACTGCTAATCACAAAGGGGTAACGCGGTAATCCATTTTCAGAAGACCATGATGGAACTAACTTGGTAGCAATCGGCCCAAAATGAACAGTGGAAAATTTTATTCCATTTTTCCGATAACGCATTCGTAAACCCCTGAATGCCATAGAAATAGCAGCTTTACTGGCCGGATATGAAATACTTTCGGCATCAGGTAAATGAGCAGAGATAGAAGAAATTGCTATAAAACTCCCAGAACCTCTTTTCAAAAAGTCCGGAATAAATTTATCCACCCATGTTAAAGAACCAAATATATTAACCGCCATAGCCTCCTTAAATAATGGGTACTGATACTGAGGGTCTGTATCGCGGGAAAAAATTGCGGCATTTAAAATTACTATTTCCGGTAAAAATCCGGCCATCTTCATCATTTCCACAGTACGATTAATGTCATCTTCGTTACTAATATCACATTTGGAAAATAAAAATTTATCTACTCCAAGTTCAGATTGCATTTTTTTTAATAACTCATCGCGCCGGGCAATACCCCAGACAAGATGACCAGCCTTCACTAGTTGTCTGGCTAGCGCCTCTCCTACCCCACTGGAAACACCGGTAATAAAAA
>JBBUBH010000032.1:0-1103 GCA_038078395.1 Patescibacteria group bacterium | reverse complement strand
GGCCGATGCTTTATTTCTTCAAAAATTCTAGCAAGGTATTCGGCTATCACGGATAATGACAGGAGTTGCACTGACCCCAAAAAAAGTATTACTAACAAGGTGGTCAAAAAACCGGGCGGCGCGGGAACAAAATATGTATATGGAATATAAACTAGAATCGTTAAAACTGAGCAAATCATAACAAAGCCGGCAATATAGGAAATCCATTCCAATGGCTTATAGGAAAAAGAAACCAGCAGACGCTTAGCCCACATTACATTCCACATAAAACTGTTATTTGAAACACCCGCAAAGCGCTCGGCTCTGGTATAAGGAATGCCGATACTCTTAAATCCTGCATAGGCGCGCATACCGCGTATATAACGGTCAACTTCTTTAAACTCACCGTTAATAATGTCCAAAACTTCCCTGTCAATCAGGGAAAAATCTCCGGCATCCAGCGGAATATCCAGATAAGAAAGTTTTTTGAAAATACGGTAAAAAATTTTATAACAGATTCTGCGTATTAAACCGCCTTTTCTTTTGGTGCGCATCCCATAAACAACTTTATAGCCGTCCAGCCATTTTTTAACAAATTCCGGAAAAAGCTCCGGTGGATCCTGTAAATCTCCGTCCAATAATATTACAGCGTCACCGATTGCATAACGCATACCAGTTGTATAAGCCGCCTGATTTCCGAAATTACGCGAATGATTAATTACAATCAATCTTTTATCTTTACCGGCAAGTTCGCGTAGAATTTCCAGCGCATTATCCGGACTACGGTCGTTAACATAAACAATTTCATAATCAGCAGTTATAGAACTCATTATTTTATTTACACGGCCGTACATTTCCCGCACGCTTCCCGCATCGTTATAACAAATTACGATTATGGATATTTTTTTATTTGTCAGCATATTTTTTATTAATTATTATTCATCAATTTCCTTTAACGGCGGAATTATCATATTTGCTTTAAACTCTTCTCTGGAAAGATACGGCCATTGATCTTCCAGCGGCTTAGACAGGTATCTTCCATTTCTTAATTGCTTTGCCTCCAATTTAGGAATAATCTTCTGGTCTTCTTTTATAAGAATATTGCATAATACGGCTTTTTTCAT
>JBBUBH010000031.1:3137-13407 GCA_038078395.1 Patescibacteria group bacterium | reverse complement strand
GCTTGTTTTTATTTGTGGGGTGGAGAGGGAGGGGTAGGGTTCCGAAGTTTCTCTACAAAACAAAACAACCCGCTCATTTTTTTGAAGATAATTTAATTTGGTGGGGGTGGGAGGAGGTGTTTGTAATATCGTTTAAATCATGGTGTACTATAATAATGAAGGAGGGATTGCCAAATAATTTTGAAAAAGGATTAGAACCGATTCCTACTCCGGAAGAGGTGCATTCAATTTTTGAACGGTTAGTTGGGGAAAAGAAATTTGTTGAATTGCGGAAACTTGAAGATAGCCGCGGTCTTTACTTGTGGGAAATTAGTATTTTTGAAGAAGGCGGCAATATCGAGTATTCATATATGAGGAAGGGTCAGTATAAAGAGGGATCGACTATGGAAACAGTGGTTAGTGTTGTCTTTTTGGATAGTGAAAACATGCCGGTTAGCGGACATTCCGTGGCAAAACTTATTGATGGTAATTGGAAGTTAACTCCATAATAGTTATTTTATTTTAAAAATAAAAAAAGACCCCCGTTTAGCGGGGGTCTTGTGCGTTATTGAGGATTATGGCTTTCTTGCAAGCGCTTCAAGCGCCGTGGCGATCCGATCGAGGAAGAGAGCGATCACAACCAGGGTTACGGCAATGCAGAACAGCAGACAAGTGTCCATATCCGACCTCCTTTTCGAAGTTAATGCTAAATAGAGTATAATATATTATGCAAATTTTGTCAACAATTTTAAATCATAAGAAGCGGGTTTATTGTTTAAAAAATATTTTTAGTATAAAATTGTAATAATATGCCAGGTAGTGAAACTTCGGTGGTTGCTCAAAACATAAATATCAAAGTTTCACTCACGGGCATGATATTAAAATAATTAACATTTTTATTAACTTGGAATTTCGCAACATATTTTATGTTAGCCGAAGTTCTACTACCTGGTATGGCAAATAAAGTTTTATTGATTGAAGACGATCCGTTTTTGGGTTCGCTTTTGGGAAATCGCTTCAAAAGAGAGGGTATCGATGTTGTGATTGTAAAAAGCGGAAATGAAGCGATTAAGGCGATGAAGGCTCAGCCGTTTGATTTGGCGCTTTTGGATCTTATTTTGCCGGGAAAATCCGGTTTTGAAGTTTTGGAAGAAATAAAAGCTGACCCCCAGATTTCCAAAGTTCCGGTCGTGATTATCTCTAATTTGGGCCAGGAATCGGATGTTGTAAAAGGAAAAGAATTGGGCGCGGCTGATTATATAATCAAGGCGAAAATTTCAATTGATGAAATGGTAAAGAAAGTAAAAGATTATTTGAAGTAATTTTTTTAAAGTTCAATAAGTGAAGATTATTTCTTGTATGGAAACTCCGCAGCGCTGATTGGATTGGTTTCGCCCCGCTAAGCGGGGCGAACAATCGGCGCGAGGTGTAGCGGGCAGCTGCCGCTGGAGCAGCTGAACCGTGGTTCCATAAAGAAATAATCTGAGCGATTGTTATTCACAGGCGCCGAAAGCGTTATTTTAAATTGATGTTATAATATAAATCAAACGGTCGATAATTTAATAATTTAATTTACGAATTATTTTATGATTAATAAAAAAGGTTTCACTTTGTTGGAACTTGTTATCGTTATTGGTATTCTCGCCGTTTTAGGCGCGGTGTCGGTATTGGTATTGAATCCGGCCCAGCTTTTTGCTCAGGCCAGAGATACCACCAGAATTGAGGATATGAGCGTTTTGCGCAATGCGTTGGCGCTTTATGTTTCCACGATTTCGTCTCCGGATATGGATACGGCTCTGGATTGTTCCACATCATGTTTCGTCCATTCGACAAGCGTGGCGCCTGCAGCTCTTTGCGGCGCACGTCATGTAGGAGCAACCGTTCAGACCGCGGCCAGAACTGTTGCGGGCGCTGGCTGGATTCCGGTAAATTTTGGAGCGGTTCCGGGAGGTCCGGCGCTTTCAGTTTTGCCGATTGACCCGACAGCTGATGCGACTTATTTCTATTCTTATGCTTGCAATAATACTTCAAAAACATACGAATTGAATGCTAATTTGGAGAGCGATCGTTATAAAGCGGGTGGCACAGAAGATAAGGAAACGAATACGAAAGATGGCGGCAATAATGACGCTGTTTATGAAGTCGGCACGGATGCAGGATTAGATATCTAATATAGGGGGCTAATCCCGCGAAGCGGGATTTAGGGAGATAAAATATTTGCAATTAAAAACTCTCGCTTAGCGGGGGTTTTTAATTTTCTGTTTTCACTTCCTGATATATACTTATATTTATGGACATAATCATTTTAGTTTTACTGGCTGTTATTTTCGGAATGCAATCAGTTATTCCAAAAACTCGATTTGCCGGAAAACGGAACGGTTTTTGGATTTTTAGTTTGGCGGTTCTAGTAGTTTTTGGCTTTCAAATTTATCTTTCCTGGAAACAGTATGGAATCTGGAAAAATGATGAAATGGGAAAATTTCTCTTGCCCCCGCATCAGAATTTTGATTATTTTGTTTTTTATGTCCGCAGCAGATTTTTTAATCCCTATTTATTGTCGTTATCTTTTGGGGCGTTGTTTTTCTGGGCGGCGGAATATCTTAACAAGAAATATGACGGGCGTTTTTTTGAGCCGATTGAACCATATTTATTGGGAACTTCCATGTTTGCAGTCGGTAATCCGCTATGGCTTTTCTATTTGATTATTTTATTGTCAATATTTTTGATAATTCAATTTATTTATAATATTTGCTATCCGCTAAACGCTAAACGCTTATCGCTTTACTATTTGTGGCTACCTTCTGCTATTTTTACTATACTTTTAGAACCTGTCTTAAGAATATACTCTAATGCGTTGCGAATATAAATATCAGATTTCAAGGCGCGACGACGAAATTGTGGTTGAATACCACGTTTCGAAGGAGCAACGAAGAAATATGATATTTAGATTGCAACCCTTCGGGATACTGCCAATTTTATTCATAACTTCGTCGCTTGTCGGAAAGGTAGTCAAAACTACGATTTTCTCCTCGCTTCTTGTTCTGAATAAAATTGGCAAGTATCGCATTTGAGAGTTATTATTAAGATAGGTTCTAGTAGGTGGTTAGCAGCCATTTCCTGGTGGGGAATACTAAAATTATAAATTCATACGAAAATACGAAAACATACGAAATTACGAAAATTTAGTACTTTCGTACAATTTCGTACTTTCGTAAGATTATGCAAATTCCAAACGAAAAATTAAAAGAATTATTGGTGAATGAAGGCCTGATAAAGCCGGAGGATTTTGATAAAATTTCCGGGGAATCCGTGCGTATGAGCCAAAATGTTTCGGATATTCTGATATCCCGCGGTATTATTACCAAGGGCTATCTGAACGAGCTTTTAATGAGTTATTTCGGGGTCGGGAAAGCGGCGCTGTCTTCGCGCAGCATAGACTCAAATATTGTGCGCCTTATTCCCGAAGAATTTGCCAGAGAAAAAAGAGTGATTGCTTTTGGCAAAGAAGAAGACGGTTCTTATTCGGTTGCAATGGAAGATCCGAGCGATCTTGAGGCCACCGAATTTTTAACCAGATTTTTTAATGCTCCGATTAAGCCGTATTTTGCTTCAAAAGACGAGCTGAACATAGGATTTTCTTTTTATTCAAAAGGCGGGGCTGAAGATTTTCGGCGCGTTATCGAGGAAAGCGCCGCGGCTTCTTTGCGTTCCCGCATTACCGGAGAAGAGCAGGAGGCGGCGGAAGATGTTCCCATAATTGCCATTGTGGACAATCTTCTCGCTTATGCCGCATCTTCGCGCGCTTCCGATATTCATTTGGAAATATTGGAAGATATTTTATTGATCAGATACCGCATTGACGGCGTTCTCCATGAAATAATGCGGCTCCCGAAACAAGTTCATCCGGCAATCACCGCGCGCATAAAACTTTTGAGCGGATTAAAACTTGACGACCATACCCGTCCCCAGGACGGAAGATTCCGGCACAAGCTCGGCCCCGATGTGGTTGATATCCGCGTTTCAATCATTCCGACTATGCACGGCGAAAAAGTGGAAATGCGCCTTTTGTCGGCGGCCCAGCGCCCTCTTTCTTTTGAAGAATTGGGAATGCTTGAAGACACTGTAAAAGTCATTGAAGATAATATAAAAAAGACTTTCGGAATGATTCTGGTTTCCGGCCCCACCGGTTCTGGAAAATCAACAACTCTTTATTCTATTTTAAATACTCTCAATAGGCCGGAAGTGAATGTCGTCACTATTGAAGATCCGATTGAATATAACATTAAATATGTAAATCAGACGCAGATAAATCCGGCGGCTGGAATAACTTTTGCCAGCGCGCTGAGATCGCTTCTCCGCCAGGATCCGAATATAATCCTTGTCGGCGAAATCCGCGACAACGAAACAGCCGATATTGCCGTGAATGCGGCTTTGACCGGCCATCTTCTGCTTTCTACTGTCCATACCAATGATGCCGCCACAGTCGTTCCGCGCCTTCTTGATATGAAGGTCCCGCCATTTCTTGTTGCGGCGGTTATGAATGTCGCTTTGGCGCAGAGGCTTGTGGGAAAAATTTGTCCTGATTGCATTGAATCTTATAATCCGGAGGCGCGTTTGCTTGATTTGATACAGAAACAGATTGAGGATATGGGGATAGGAAATTATAAGCCGATGAAAATTTTATACAGGGGCAGGGGCTGCAAATCTTGCGGCAATACCGGGCTTAAAGGAAGAATTGGCATTTATGAAACGATAGTTTTTAATGAAGAAATCAGATCATACATTTCTTCGCCTGATTTTTCACTGGAAGGTCTGAAAAAAATTGCGAGAAAAGGAGGAATGATAAGCATGTATGAAGACGGTCTCAGAAAAGCCGAAAGAGGAATGACGACGATTGAGGAAGTGTTCCGCGTTATACGCGAATAGTCCATAAAGTCGAAAGTCATAAAGTCGAAAGTCATTGAAGTTAAAAGTTCTTAAAGTCGAAAGTCATCGAGTCTAAAGTCCGAAAGTCAAATATATGAAGATAGAACAATACGAAAAATGTTATAATTTAACTATTGATATTTCCAGGCTGCTTTCTGGATTTATTAGGACTTTATAGACATTATGGACTTTAAGACTTTTGACTAACTATGAAATTCCATTACACAGCGTCTCAGCCGGACGGGAAAATTACAGAAGGGGAAATTGAAACTCCTGATTATGAGGGAGTTTTGCGCTACATAGCAAGCAAGGGATTGCAGCCGGTATCGGTAAAAGCGCTGAAAGATGTGGAAATCGGCGGCGCCAGTTTTTTCGGCCAGGCAATTTCAATTTCTGATAAGATTTTCCTTACTCGTTATCTTGGACTGATGTTGAAAGCCGGAACCGATTTGTTTAGGGCTATAAGTATTTTAATAAACGACCTTGATAAGCCGACTCTTAAAGCGCTTTTGATAGAAATCCGCGCCAATCTTGAAAAGGGCAATCAGTTCTTCGTGGTGTTTGCGCGTTATCCAAAATATTTTTCGGATGTTTTCGTCAATCTCGTGAAAGCCGGAGAAGCGTCCGGAAGTTTAACCGACATATTGAATAATCTGAGCGTTTCTTTGGGTAAGGAGCAGGAGTTGAGGAATAAAATCAAAGCAGCTCTTATTTATCCGGTGATTCTTATGGGAATGTCATTCTTGATTTTGATTCTTCTGACAACTTATGCCATTCCAAAAATCGCGAATGTGTTTTTATCCACCGGCGTAAAGCCGCCGTTCTTTTCCAGGATAGTGTTCAATACGGGATTGTTTTTGAACGCGAATGCCGTGGTTGTTTTTCCTCTTATGATTATTTTTGCCCTGGCTGTCTGGTATTTTTTTGCAAAAACATTTGCGGGAAAGAAATTTTTATATGTTATCGGCACAAAAGTTCCGGTTGTAAAAAATGTGATGAAACAATACGCGCTCCAGCGTTTTGCAATGACTTTTTCTTCGCTTCTTAAGGCCGGCCTTCCGATAATGAACGCGCTTGAAATTACCGCTGACGCAGTTGGTTCTTTTGAACTTCGCGAAAGCCTGATGCGTATTTCCCGCGAGGGTATTGCCAAGGGCATGACAATAGGAGATGCGTTCCGGAAAGAGCCGTCTTTTCCGCAGGTTGTCACCAATCTGATCGCTGTTTCGGAGAAGGCCGGGCATATTGAGGAAATATTGAAAACGCTTGCCGATTTTTATGAATCAGAAGTTGATATTGCGGTAAAAAATATGGTTGCTTTCATTGAACCGGTTATGCTTTTGTTTATCGGGGTTCTGATAGGAGGCATCGCGCTTGCGGTTATTGTTCCGATTTATCAGCTGGTGGGAAGCATATAATAGTCTCCGCCGGAGGCGGATCCTCCTTCGGAGGAAAAAGTCTTTAAAGTCAAAAGTTATATAAAAGTAAAAAAATTTAAAAAAATATTATTTATTTAGCGGGACTTTATAGACTTTATGGACTTTAAGACTTTATGGACTAGGAATGGATTTACGCTGGTAGAAGTATTGATTGTTGTCGGGGTTTTGGCGGTAATCAGCGGTATTTCTATTTTAGGCCTTGCCGGATTGGGGAATATTAAAGCGCTGGATTTGGCCGCTCAGGAATTAGTTGCCAATCTTCGGGACGCTCAGCGCCGCGCAATTACTCAGGAAAAAAGCAGCCAATGGGGAATCCATATTGGCGCGGTGGACGGCGACAGGGATTTTTATGAGATATTCCAGGGGGCAAGTTATTCTGCTGATAAGGCGGTTTCTAGAACAGCTCTGTCGCCAAAAGTGGAATTTACGACTCCGGCGCAAGGGGAAACAAAAGATATTATTTTTTCAAAAATAACCGGATATCCTGATACTGAACATATTATAGTTTTGGCGTTATCGAATGATTCATCAATAACGCGCACCGTGCGCGTTATTGCCATTTCCGGAAAAGGGCTTATTTCTTTAGATGAAACCGCTTCGGCGGCCACTGCGCCAACAGGACTTACGGCTGTTGGAGGGGTTGGTCAAGTCGTGTTGAATTGGAATGCGCCGATATCCGATGGCGGTTCGGATATTACCAATTATAAAATTTATCGCGGAACAATTTCCAATGGAGAAACATTTTTAGCAACGATCGGAAATTTTTTAACTTACACGGATAGCAGTCCCAATATACCGTCAAATTATTATAAGGTGTCCGCTGTTAATGCTATTAGGGAGAGTTCTTTAAGCAATGAGGCGTCATTCAGTTTCAGTCCGCCGACGGCGCCTCAGAATCTTGTTGCTACCGGCGGTTTGAATAAGATTGATCTCGCCTGGCAAGCTCCGTCATCAAGCGGAGATTTTATTATTACAAATTATAAAATTTATCGCGGCACTTTTTCTGGCGGAGAAAATTATCTGACAACAATCGGAAATATTTTGGCGTATACCGACAACGGGCTTGTTAATGGCACCACTTATTATTATAAGGTTTCTGCGGTGAATGCGGCAGGAGAGGGCAGTTTAAGCAATGAGCACAGCAGTATACCTTATATTCCGCCAAGCGCGCCGTTAAATTTAGCCGCGGCTGACGGATATGATCGAGAAAGTAATACGATTTTAATTACTCTTGATTGGCAAGCTCCATCTAGTCAGGGTAGCGGCCCCGTTACTAATTATAAAATTTATCGCGGCACAACTTCTGGCGGGGAAACGCTTTTAACAACAATTGGAAATGTATTGACCTATATAGATGGAGTAGCCGAGGGGACTACATATTTTTATAAAATTTCAGCGGTAAATTCATTTGGACCGATTGGAGGAGATTTTAGCAATGAAGCTTTTGATACTACAAAGACGTGGCAGAATCTTGATGAGTTCACAGCGGGCAATTGGGGTGAAAGTTGCGTGGCGTGGCTGACAAGGCGCGGTCGGGCTGGTCTAGCTAGAAGAACAACAGAATATGGCGGCGCCCAAATACATTTTAATAAATGCGTTTATTATCATAACAATGGTCTTTTCTATTACTATGCGCCATCATCAGACACAATTGCTCCGGAATTCCCCGGAGAGGCCATAAATCCTACTTATTATGGAAATAGCGCCACTTGCCATGATTGCTATACGCAATCTTTAAGGTAATATTTTGAGTAATAAATTTCCGGTGTTAAAATAGAAGTAATGCTAAAAAATTCAGGGCAAAGCCCCGTCACTAGATCGAGCGCTTTAATGCCACATTTTTCTTATTTGAATTTTGTTTTATATCCGTTTAAATTAATTTATTTAAAAATAATGTCCGGGCAGAAGCGTTATGAAAAATGCAGCGCTCGGCTTAGTGCGGGGCAGTCATTAGTTGAACTTATTATTGCAATCAGCATTGCCGGAATTATTATTTCTTCCGCCGCCGGCGGGATATTAATGGTAATCCGTTCAAATGAAATCGCCGGAAAAACTCAAGTTGCGGCTTCTTTGGCTGTCGCGCTTTCCGATAATCTTGTTTCCATGGCGGAATCAAATTGGAATAATATCTACGGCTTGAGCAAGGGCGCGGTTAATAAATATTATGTCGCGACTTCAACCGGACAGTTTGTCGTCCAAAGCGGAACAGAACAGGCGTTTGTGAGTGGTTTTCCATTTTCGCGTTATTTTTATATTGAAAATGTGGAGCGCGACGGCGGCGGAGCAATTGGTTCCGGAACAGACGACCCTTCAACTCAAAAGGCGACTGTGGTTGTCAGTTATAATATCAGCGGTTCGGAAAGGACGATTACGGAATCTTTTTATCTGACCCGTTGGCGGAATAATTCGCTGCGGCAAACTGATTGGAGCGGTGGAAGCGGTCAGGAAGGGCCGATTACAAGTCCAAACAACAAATTTTCTTCTTTTGTGAATGTGGATTTTAGCGCTGTTTCTGGTTCTTTAACTCTTGCAGATTCTGATGAAGATGGAGAATTGAATTCCAGTATTTTTGATACTGGCATATCCGGTGGAGTTGGGTTTAATACGCTTATGTGGCAAGGCATACAAACATCCGGAAAAGTGAAATTTAAGTTTGCGTCTTCAAATGATCCCGGGTCGTGGAATTGGGCCGGTAGGCCGATTATTTCTCCCGCTGGTCCGAATGTTCAAATACGGATTAATCCCGCGATAGACAATAATAAGCGGTATTTCAGGTATAAAATTATATTAGAAGGAGAAAGTTCGGTGCGAATTGATGATGTAATTGTGAATTATAGTCCCTAGATATGTTAAGTAAATTAAATCTTAAACCTTTAACCTTAAACCTTAAACCTAGTAGGGGTATGATTGCTCTGCCGGTTGTTTTATTGACCAGCGGGCTGATTGTGGAAATTGTCATTGTGGCGATGACAACTTCTTTTTTTCTCGTCAATTCCGAAATGGGAATTCGCCTCTCAGCTGATGCTTTTTTTATGGCGCGGAGCGGCACGCAGGACGCGCTTTTAAGGATTGTCAGGGATAAGACATTTTCTTCTTCCGGCTATGACCTGGCGGTAGGCAATGGATCGGCGCGCATTGAAGTCTGTAAAGATGTTCCTTGCACAGTTGTCGGGAAAGATAAAATTAATGTTATCGGAATTTCTCCGTTGCAATCGCAATTTAGGGAATTGGAAACAATTATAACAGTTGATTCAATTACCGGAGAAACAAAATTAGAATCTTCAAGCGAGGCGGCTTTAAGTTTAAGCGCTTCTGATGTTCCGACTGGACTTACTGCAACTAAAAATTGGCCGAATGTTAATTTGAGTTGGGTGGCGCCGTCATCGGGCGATATCACACCCGTTACTAATTATAAAATTTACCGCGGAACAATTTCCGGCGGAGAGACTTATCTGAATATGGTTGGCAGCCAATTGACTTATATAGATAGTAGTCCTAATTTGCCGTCCGGTTATTATAAGGTGTCCGCTGTAAATGTTATTGGGGAAAGTTCTTTAAGCAATGAAGCTTCGGCAATTTTCAGCGTTCCGACTGCGCCTCAAAATCTTGCCGCAGTTAAAAATTGGCCGAATGTTAATCTGACCTGGACAGCGCCATCTTCTAACGGAGGCACCCCCATTACCAATTATAAAATTTATCGCGGAGCATCATCCGGTAATGAAATATATTACGCGACAGTCGGCGCTGTTTTATCATATATTGATTCCGCCCCGAATCCATCTGCTAATTATTACAAAGTTTTGGCTGTTAATGGTATCGGAGAAAGTCCTTTAAGCAATGAAGCTTCGGCAATTTTCAGCGTTCCGTCCGTTCCCCAGAATTTAACAGCTTCAGCCGGAAATCAAAAAGTTATTTTAAATTGGCAA
>JBBUBH010000031.1:0-3037 GCA_038078395.1 Patescibacteria group bacterium | reverse complement strand
TCCCCAGAATTTAACAGCTTCAGCCGGAAATCAAAAAGTTATTTTAAATTGGCAAGCTCCGTCATCAGATGGCGGTTCAACAATAACTAATTATAATATTTATCGCGGAACAGTTTCCGGAGAAGAAACTCTATTTACAACTATCGGAGCGGTTTTGACTTACACAGATACGGGGCTTACAAATGATATAACTTATTATTACAAAGTTTCCGCTGTAAATGGAATTGGGGAGGGCGCGCAGAGCAGTGAAGTGAGCGGAATGCCCCAGTTTATGTCCAGGGTTTTTGTGACCAGCACAACATATAATGGAAATTTGGGCGGGCTTTCCGGGGCTGACGCCAAATGCCAGTCGCGCGCTGATGCCGCATCTCTTGGAGGAACTTGGAAGGCGTGGATTTCGGATAGCAGTACATCAGCCAGTTCCCGTTTAATTCATTTTACTGGACCGTATAAACTTCTTAATGGCGCCACTGTTGCTAATAATTGGGCAGATTTAACGGACGGTTCCATTATTACCGCTATTAACAGGGATGAGTTTAGTAATTTAGCGTCAGGCGTTGCTTTATGGACTAATACATTAAATACGGGTTTTGTTTATAGTCCTAATTATAGTTGTGATCGTTGGGTGGGGGGTTCTTCTAGTTGGCGTGGTGGATCCGGTAATAGTGGTTTAACAGATAGCGGTTGGACTCTAAATTATAATAGATTTAGATGTGATTCAATGCTTCATTTATACTGCTTTGAACAATAAATAAATCCGGCAATTAGATTAGAATTATCAAAGAAGGTATTATATAAGCATGGACATAAAGTTATTTTTTTCCGGAATTTTATATTCTTTGAAGAATATCCTGATACCGCAAGCGCCTGCGGCAGGACTGGAATTCAAAGATGCGGCGGTGCGGTTAATAAAATTTTCCTCCCGAGGAGGACCAGCATTAGGCTGGAAAAATAACTTGCCAGCGCAAGCGGAAAATTTTGACAAGGCCGCGGTGATGCTTGAACCGGGCATTATTGATAATGGAAAAATAAAGGATAGGGATAAATTATTATCGGCGCTCCGGAAGTTGCGCGATCAGATTGATTCCAAAGAAAAAATTCCGGTTATTGCGATTATTCCTTCGGTAAATGTTTACACAAAATCATTCAGTACTCCCATTCTGGACCAGAAAAGTTTGGAGGAGGCGGCATTATTGAATTTAAAAAGCATTTCGCCGATTGATTTCAGTAAAGGATATTCGGATTGGCAGGAGGTCGGTTTTAAAGAGAGGGACGGCAAAATTGATGTTTTGGGCGCTTTTGCCGACGGCGCGGTTGTTGACGGATACGCTGATGTTTTGCGGGAAACCGGATTTGCGCCGGTAGCCGTGGAATTTTCAGCGCTCGCCATTGCCCGGATGATCAAGGAATCCGGAACGGGCATTGATCTGGAAAAGCCGCAGGTGGTTGTCAATATCGCGAGCGACGGAATTGATTTTATGGTTATCCGGGGCGGTGATTTGCATTTTGATTATTTTGTTCCGTGGAAATTAATACAAGAGGAAGGGAAAATTGAGCGCGCGATTCTTTTTGAAGATTTTAAAGACACTGTCGTCCGCGAAGTGAAGAAGGTGTCTAATTTTTATGGCAGCCATTGGGGCGGAAAAATTGAAAATCTTATTTTAATTTCTCAGGCCCTGAACGCCGAAATTTCCGATCTTATTCAAAAGAATTTTCAATTTAAAGTCATTGATTTGCGCTTTGATAAATATGCGGATTTGCAGGCATCATGGTTTGCCGTTCTCGGAAGCGCGCTTCGGGGGCTTATGCCGCGGCATAGCGATATTTTAATCAGCTTAATGGCAGTTGGGACGGAGAAGCTGTCTTTGCAGTCGGAAATTATCATTTTTGCAAAAACTTGGAGGAATATTATCGTCACAATTCTTGTTTTTTTGGCAGTCCTTTTTATCTCAGTTGACAGTTTTTTGGCGCATGTTTCCGTTGATCTGGCGGATCAGTCGCAAAAAGTGGCGCAGGTTTCCGGAGGCGGAGAAATAGCGGTGCTTCAGCAGCAGGTTAGGTTATTCAACCAGCTTGTTGAAAAAGTTTCGCTGGCAAATCAACAAAAAAGCGATTTAACTTCGTTTTTGGCGGAATTTAATAAAGCCTTGAATGGCAAATTAAAATTGACGAGAATTTCCGTTGATGCCAACCAATCAAATGTGACGGTGCTTGGAGAAGCCGGCGATGAATCGGCGGCAATTGATTTTAAAAATGATCTGGAGGCGGGAGGATTTAAAAATGTCCTTTTGCCGTTTTCAAATCTTGTCGCAAAAGCCGGCGGCGGAGTGACTTTCAGCATTACTTTTAATTTACTCAAATAACCCAGCGATTATTTTTTGGAATACATTACCCAGTATTTTTTTATTTGAAACAGTTATCTTTTTAAGCACGAATTTTTCCGCTTTTTGCCGCGGTTCTTTTTCTTTTTGCGGCGGCCTGATTCCAATTCTTAATCTCCAGAATTTTTGAGTGCCTAAACTTTTTATTATGCTTTCTATTCCTTTGTGTCCGGCCGAACTGCGGTCAAAAGACAACTTGTAATCTCCAAGAAGTATATCTGAATCATCGTGGGCGATAAGGATGTTTTCGGGTTTAATGCCCGATTTTTTGGCTGCCTTGGACACAAATTTTCCCGATTCGTTCATGTAAACATCGGATTTTGACATTTGACATTCGACTTCCGACTTTTGACTTTTCAGGTAGTCAATGAATAAATGGCCCGCATTATGATAAGTAGTTTCGTATTTTTTATCCGGATTACCCAAACCGATGATTATTTCAAATTCTGGCTTACTTGAATTCATGCTTTAATTGTAGTAAAATATATAGAATAATACCAACAATGCGAACATATGCGAATACCGCGAATGAGTCGTTCGTAGATTCGCATGAAATTCGTAGTTTCGCATTGCGTGCGTTAGCATATGAAGACATTTTTATTGGCAATATGGGAAGTTGCGGAAGTTGTATTGGTTGCGGTAGTAACCGTTTTTAT
>JBBUBH010000030.1:0-24813 GCA_038078395.1 Patescibacteria group bacterium | reverse complement strand
TTTCCATCGCCCACAGCCTGCTTTACCAAAATTGCCTAGCAAGAAAGAAAAATCAGCCCAAAACCCCCCGTTAAACGGGGGGTTTTCTTTTTTTATAACTCCCTAAATAAATTAGTTTTATTTATTTACTATGTGGCAACTACGGACCCAGTCGGAGCTTGGCCTCGCTGGAAGCGAGTCCGGCTGGGGAGGCGTAGGCGAACTGATTCGCTGGAAATCAGTTACGCCGGTGCCGGCAAGTAAATAAATAAAGCTAACTACCCCACTCTTTAATTGCCTTTTCCCAACGTTCCAAATTTCCACAATCAAACCACCTGCCTGTTGATTTATAAGCTGATAAATTATTAGTTCCCGCCAGTTTCGGAAAAAGGTCCTTTTCTATCATTAAAAATTTCTTATTCTGGCTAATTTCTTCTTTAATAAAATCTTTTATTTTGGGGTCAAGAAGATAAAGCCCTGAAGAAATGAAATTAGACGGAGGATTTTCCGGCTTTTCCAAAAATTTATCAATATAATCGCCATCAAAAACAATCACGCCATATTCTTTCGGATTAGCAACTTCCACCGCGGCAATCGTCGCCAATGCGCCAGTTTTGCGATGATATTCCGTCATAGCGGATAAATCAACATCTTTCAGCTCATCGCCGTTTGTCAGAAAAAATGGATCATTTCCCGTCCAGGTGTGCAAATTATGCGCCCAATATCCCAATGTTCCCATCGGCTCCCCTTCCACCATCAAATTAACCCAAACTCCGCCGAGATCGTTCTGCCACCTTCTGAGCCACCAAGAAAAATCATCAAAATGGCTTTTCCTGACCACAATCGCCACTTCCTCCACGCCATGCTTCTTAAACATATCTATCAGATAATTGATGATCGGCTTTTTATTTACCGTTAAAAGCGGTTTTGGAGTTTCCAAAGTTACCGGATAAAGGCGGGTTCCTCCTCCGCCGGCCAATATAATGGCTTTTTTAACTTTATTCATACCCCGTAGTAGAAATTCAGCTACGCAAAATTGCGTTGCGTGAGCTTAAATTAATTATTTATATATTAATTACTTATTTAATTATGTCCAATAGTGAAACTTTTTTGCGTTAGCAACCACTGAATTTTCACTACGGGGCATGTTTACATATTACAACTAAATTTTAGGATATAAAAGTAACAGATACATTGACTCTGTAAGCTAAAAGCCATAAACTAACCCTATGTTAAATTATAACGAACTAAAAATCGGCACGATGTTTGAATTTGAAGGAACTCCATACGAAGTTCTGGATTACGAATTTTTAAGGATGCAGCAAAGGAAACCGGTTGCGAAAACAAGGATCAAAAACCTCCTTACTGGACAAGTTATTGAACGCAATTTCCATCAGAACGAAGCGATATCAGAAATTGACGTGGAAAAAGAAAACATAACCTTCCTTTATTCAAACCGCGGAGAATTCTGGTTCTGTGAAAAAGGCAATCCAAAAAACCGCTTTAAGCTGGAAGAAAGCAAAATCGGCGCCGGAGCCAGATTCCTGAAACCAAACAGCGAAGTTATGGCATTAAAGCTTGATGACAAGATTCTGAACGTTAAACCGCCGATTAAAGCCGATTTATTAGTCAAAGAAACGCCGCCCGGAGAACGCGGAAACACGGCGCAAGGCGGGAGCAAAACGGCAATCCTTGAAACAGGCGCTCAAGTTGCGGTTCCGCTTTTTGTAAATAACGGAGATTTAATTCGCATAAACACAGAAACCGGCCAATACGCGGAAAGATTGGAAAAATCAAAACAATAGAACTATCGCTCAGATTATTTCTTTGCGGAACCGCGGTTCAGCCGCTCCTGCGGCGGCTGCCCACTACACCTCGCGCCGATTGTCCGCCCCGCTTAGCAGGGCGGAACCAATCCAATCGGCACTGCGGAGTTTCCGCACAAGAAACAATCTTCGCTTTTTTATTAACCCATTCATTTCAATTAGGCGCGGAACCTTTTGTACGGCAACTACGGACTCAACCGTAGCTTGGTCTCGCTGAAAGCGAGTCCGGCTGAGGAGGCGTAGGAACGCCCCGCCGCAGGAGCGGGGCGATTCCGGTGCCGATAAAAAGGTTATGCGCCGCCTTTTTCTTCCTCTTCATCCAAATCAACCGGCTTCGCAGGCCCGCCCAATGTTTTTTCCAAAGCGGCGCGTAAACCGCTTAAATCAACTTTTTTCTTTTCTTTATCAAATCGTTTGGGGGCCGGAGGACGAGGTGTCAGAACCTGCGGCGCCGGAATAGTCTGCGGCGGCGAAAATTTAGGCGCAGGAGAAAACTTTGACTCCGAAGAACGGGGCATAACAGGCGGCCGCTGGCTCCGGCTTTCAAATTCATGTTCCGCTTTCGGCTTAAGAATAGCCGAAAGCGGCTGCTCATCTTTTCGCATAGCTTTATTATCTGCCGCTCTTCCGCCTTCAGTCGTCCATTCGCCGGCAATCTTTTCCTCAACATACGCCCGCGGCGTGCTGTAAATTTTCCTGCTATTTTCAATAATCACGTCTCTGAAATTCTGCGCCGGCGGATTATGCGGAGGGATAGTAGAAGCGGAGAACGGACGGGACGCGACACCGTCAATCATCAATTTCGCATAAAAATTATATTTCGGAAGATTAACAAAATCATTCGCCATAAAATCCGGCTGGAATTCCCTTTCCAGAAATTCAGCGTCTTCCGCGCCAACCCTGAACGAAACCATTGTCCCGACGTTGCCGAAAATAGCATCGCGAACTTTCCAACTTGTTCCGTTTAATAACTGGCTAATATACTGATGCGCCAGAATAAGACATAAATGGTATTTTCTCGCCTCTGAAAGAATGGCCGCAAAAGAATCGGTCGCAAAATTCTGAAACTCATCAACATAAAGATAAAAATCCTTGCGTTGATTTTCCGGTATATCCATGCGGCTCATTGCGGCAAGCTGGATTTTACTGATAATCATAGCGCCCAATAAATTAGAATTATCCTCGCCAATCCCACCCTTAGAAAGATTAACGATTAAAATTTTGCCTTCATCCATGATTTTTCTCATATCTATAGAAGAATGGGCTTGTCCCAAAATATTCCTAATAAGCGGATTAGTAACGAACTGCCCGACTTTATTCTGAATTGCCGCGGTTGCTTCCGTTTCAAATTTTTGGCTATACTTTGAAAATTCATTTACCCAAAAACCTTTCACAACATGGTCATGCAAACTATCAACAACTTTTTTACGGTAATCCTTATCTGAAAGCATGCGCATAATGCCGAGAAGCGTTGAGCCCGGATATTCAAGAAGCGCCAGAAGCGTATTATTCAGAATATACTCCATTCTTGCAGAAAACATGTCAACCCAGATCTTTTTAAAAACCCCCATAATACCCGAAGCGATAAGATGCCGGTATTCCGTGCCAACTTGTTCCAATGGGTTAAAAGCAATCGGAAAATTCATGTCCTGCGGGTTAAAATAAATAACATCATTTATTCTTTCTTCCGGAATAAAATCCAAAATTTTCTCAGCTGAATCTCCATGAGGATCAATAAAACACACGCCTTTACCGGATAAAATATCAGTAATAACCATATTTTCCAGCAATGTCGTTTTTCCAACGCCGGTTTTTCCGACAACATACATATGCCGGCGGCGGTCATCCATTTTGATTCCGAATTCTTTTTTTTGATTCCGGAAATTGATTATTCCAAATGGCGTTATTATTTCTTTTATGGTCATAAATTTTATTTAAAAGGCAGATTAGCCGGCGGTTCGCCTTTGCGGGTATCAAGGCGCCTTAATAACGGAGCTTCCACCGAAATAATCGGGAAATGGAAAATAGTCGCCAATTCTTCGGTATTCATAATGGAACATTCCGGCGGAAATAGGCGCAATCTATATAAATCATAAATAACCCGTTTTTTATAAAATAATTTATTTTCTCTGAACCAGCCCTTTGTCGTGAATATCCTGCCCGTAACTTTGGTCATTGTTTCGCTGATAGATTTAAAACTATTCATATCCTGCGTGTTGAATTGCCTCAAGGCGCCGCCAATAGCAGAAACATTCGCTGAAGTAAAACTATCCCGCTTGTCTATATACAAAAACCGAATAGCGCATTCAAAACCCGCTTTGGAAATCTTATTTTCAATGCCTTTTAGAATAAGGTTTTCTCCCGGCGACAAATGGAGCATCTTGAATTTTTCTTCTTTTTTTTCTTCAGTCTTCCAGACCGGATGCTCTGCCGCGGCAAATGAAAGATTTTTCAAAAATTGGACAAATCCCTCAACAAGTTCCTGAGAAAGAGTTTTTTTCTCTTCTTTTTTTCTCTGCATTATTTTATCCCTTATCGCTTCGCCATCTTTTTTCCAGCTATCAGAAGCCGGCCTAAGCAGATATTGGATCCACGCCGCTTCCCCCTCTTTAAGTCGCGACATCGCTTCTGTAATCGCCGATATCGGATCTAATCTCCGCTCGGAGATACTTTCTTCAAAAAATTCATAAGTCCTGATCGGATAAGCGCTTTCTTTCGCCAGCACAAAATCTTGGCCCCAGAGATCGTAAACTTCATTAGGAAGAATTTCGGGCATCAATTTCGTGTAATCTTCCGATTCAACTATTTCCGCATCCGGATATTCGGAATAAACGGCCGATTCAACAAGATTTCTGGCCAATGCCGGAAAACGGATGAAAAAATGGACTCCTCCGGCATAACCGACAAGTTCGCAAGAAAACCACATTGGCTCTTCTCCGCGGAAATATCTGTCTTCAAAATCGGGGGTCTTAAAACGTATGGCATGAAGCGCCGAAAAAACGCTTTCCATGGCCTTCGGAGTTTTTTCAATATTTCTCGGAATTTTTATCTCAACAATCATCCACTTCATATTTTTCCTGAATATGCGGTTTTTGCCCCAAAGCCAGAATTCGTTCCAAATAAAAAATAAGCCGACAGGCAAAATCACCCACCAGCTTACCGCTATCACCTGCAAAATTGTCTTGCTAATTCCAAAAGCAATATCTTCAAAAATCATATGCCTACTTATTAGTATACCAAATTCTCCCTATTTTATTTTTATAAAGAACAAAAAACTGTTTATATTTATACCAAAGTCGTATAACGGCCGTCTTCCATCCGTTTGAAATGCTTTCTATTCTGCAAATTGATGAAGATAGTATTCTTTTTAAACATCCTTTCTTTAAGCACCAATTCCAAAAGATCTTTCGGTTTCAAGGGTCCGTGATCTTTCAGTAATCTGCCGATAACTTCTCTCGCGGTTCCGGGCATTATTCCGAATTCGCGAAGCCCGTATGTTCCGCGTCCGACAAGAACAAAACGGTCGTCTTTAATAAGCTCATTATGAACTGTCTGCGGATGCGCAAGCCGTTTGAAATTTTTTCTCTGCTTATTGATTGATTCCGCTATCTCGGAAAAATGCAGCGGCTTCTGGTTCTTTTTCAGAACAATATAAGACCAATCGCGGACAGTGCGCGGATTCACTTCCGGCCAATGTGAAAGCCCGAAATCCCCGTATTCATTGACATGAAATTTCTTAGAAATAGAAATGTAATTGATTGCAACCAAATCCTTCAGATTATGCGGATTAACATTTTCATTAAAAAGTGAATCCACGTTCTGATGGCTGACAATATTATCCCGACTGCCCTCCATCGACTTTGCAAGCTTTGTAATCAAATTAACCGCTTTCTTGCGGCTATCTTCATTTAAAAACCAATATGAATAAATACCATCATCTTCAAGAACTAATTTCGGTTCACCTGCAATATCTAAAATAAAACGGACTTTATTATCCAAATATGGAACGCTTGCATCAGCAACCATAAGCCGTAAATCAGCCAAAAGAAGCAACTCTCTCCTCAGCCCCCCAACATTATTAAGATGCTCTTTTACTAAATTCACAAAATCCCCCGCCTCGCTCTTATTAAAAATATTTTTTACGGTCAAAAGAGCCCCTGCCTCAATCTGGCGGATGCGTTCTCTTGTAACCCCATACTTGTCCCCGATTTCAGCAAGAGTGCTCACGGCGCTATCTTTTAAGCCGTAACGGCCCTCTATCACCTCTTTCTGTCTGGCATCAAGGGGGGCAAGCAAATTACCGACTATTTTTGAAATATTAACGTTTTTATTGCCCATGTTATTAAAATTCATTATGTTTATATTTCATACACTCCTATTTTACTAGAAGTGTTGCACTTACTTATTGAACTGACTCCGCGCTTCTTTAATATGATATATATCGACTATTAAGTTATTTCTAAAATACCATATAAACAAAATGGAGTCAATCCCGCATTCTAAACTTCACTTATTCACTATCTTTTTGTATGGCAACTACGGACCCAGCCGGAGCTTGGTCTCGCTGAAAGCGAGTCCGGCTGGGGAGGCGTAAGCGACGCTTGTCGCAGGAGCAAGCGGACGCTGGTGCCAGTAAAAAAGATAGGGAATATTACTTATTCGGCTGCATAAAAGTCAAAAGCGGGCTGGCAACAAAAATTGAAGAATATGTCCCGATAATAGTCCCCAATAAAATAATCAGCGTGAAATAAGCCAATGAACTTGCGCCCAAAAAATAAAGAACCGTAAGAACGATAACCAAAGTCAATGAAGTATTAACCGACCGCGCAAAGGTCTGATTGACGCTGTCATTAATTATTTTTCCAAGATTATTTTTATCTTTTGATAAAGATAAATTTTCCCTGATGCGGTCAAAAACCACAATCGTATCATGCACTGAAAATCCCATAATCACCAGAATAGCCACAATAAAATTAGTGTCCAGCTCAACTCCGCGCCACCATCCAAGAAGAGCCAGAACTCCGGCAGGAATCAAAGCATCGTGAAAAAGGCTGATAAGGGTCGCAAAACCGTATTTCCAGGAACTGACCGGATATGAAACCTTGCGGAAAGCAAAAGCAATATATAATGAAATTCCAAAAAGCACCGCCACAAAAGCAATCAGCGCGTTATCGCGAAGCTCTTTGCCGATAGCCGGTCCAATGCTTTCAAAACGCATTTCTTCAATATTGCCGAATTTTTCTCCAAGCGCCGACAAATATTTCTGATGATCTGCTTCGGAAATTTCTTTTGCCCGGATTAAAAATATCTGCCCGGAAGAATCTTTTGCAACGCCGGCATCCTCCAAATCCGGAAGGCTTCTTAAATACGTTTCCAAATCGGCCGCCGCTATTTGATTCTGCAATTTTATCTGCCACAATGTCCCGCCCTTCAGATCAACACCGGCCTTAAAACCGAAAACAATCATGCTTATAATCGCCAGCGCCGTCAATAAAACGGAAAAACCGATGAATAAATATTTATATTTTATCAGATCAAACATACCAGGAAGTAGAAACTCGACTAATTATTATTCTATTAACTTTACGACTTTTATTAAACATTATTTATTATCCAAGGCAGTGTTCTGTATTTCGACTTTGTTTCGCCTTGCGAAACCAGTCGAGTTTTCACTTCCTGGCATATTATTTTATAAATACCCTTAATAAATTTCTGGTAACGGTAATGGCAGTGAACATACTGATTAAAACGCCGAAAAGCAGGGTTAGGGCAAATCCCTTAACAAAACCCGAGGTCAAATTATATAAAATAAGCGTGGTCAAAATCGTGGTCAAATTTGAATCCCGTATTGAAGGCCAAGCGCGCTTAAATCCCTGCTCAAGAGCCATCAATTTTGACGCGCCTTTTTTCAACTCTTCCTTAAAACGTTCAAAAATAAGGATATTTGCGTCAACCGCCATGCCGATTGATAAAATAAAACCCGCTATGCCCGCAAGCGTCATTGTCACGAATAATTTAAATACCGAAAGCGCCAGCACTACATATATGAATAGCGCGACAGCCGCGAATAATCCCGACACATGGTAATAAAGAATCATAAAAAGCGCTATCGCCAGCGTTCCCCAAATTCCGGCTTTAATTGTCTTCTGCAAGGAATCCTGGCCAAGTGTCGCGCTGACTGTTTGCTGGTTCACCAGTTTAATCGGCGCCGGCAAGGCTCCGGCATTAAAACGTTCAACAAGCTTTTTTGCCTCATCAAGAGTAAAATCGCCCGTAATCTGCGCTTTGCCGCCGATTATTTTTTCCGTAACCCGCGGAGCGCTTATAATATTGCCATCAAGAAAAATTGCGACCGGCTTTCCTACATTTCTCCCCGTTACCCGCTCAAAAATATCCCCCCCTTCGCTGTTAAATTCCAAAGAAACCTGCGGCAAATTTGAAACATTATCATAAACTAATTGAGCGCGTTTGACGTAACGACCGGTAAGCTCCGTTGTTTTAAACAACAGCTGGCCGTCTTTATCCTTTACCGGCTCTCCTTTGCTGTCCGCCGCTATTTCACTAAAAACTAAAAACGGCGTTTCTCCTATCTGTTTTATCGCTTCTTTCACATCTTTGATTCCGGCAAGCTCAACATTCAACCGGTAACCGTCTTTAGCTTGAGAAACGGTAATCCTTGGTTCGCTTACGCCGAATAAATTCACTCTTTTTTCTATGACATCGCGGAGACCGTTCATAACAGTGGAGCGATCGGAAGAATCAATGGCCGACATGTCCACCTCGTAAACCAGATAAGTTCCGCCGACAAGATCCAAACCCAATTTCCATGGCATAAAACTTGCATAAGGACTGCCGGGATAAACAAAAAGGACCCCGGCAAAAGTCATCATGGAAACCAACATCAAAAAGAAAAAAGAATTTGAACGGGACATATGCAATATAAAATAATTTACTACAATATCAATTTTTATTCAACTCTAACGCCATTAATAACCGCATCTTCCAGCGGATGATCGTTTTCATTCTTGGATAAACTTTCAATCTTGATTACCGCATCCATTCCTTCAATCACTGTCCCGAAAACAGTATGATGCCCGTCAAGCCACGGGGTTGATTCGGCCGTCACTATAAAAAACTGGCTTCCATTAGTATCGGGTCCGCTGTTCGCCATCGCCAAAGCCCCCCTGACCAGCTTATGGCTGTTAATCTCATCCTCAAATTGATAGCCCGGCCCGCCCATTCCGTCATTTGTCCAGTCATTGTCTTTACTGTTCGGATCGCCGCCTTGAATCATGAAATTAGGAATAACCCGGTGAAATTTTGTTCCATTATAAAATCCGCTTTGCGCCAAAGTCACAAAATTAGCAACGGTTTTAACGGCGTCTTTTTTAAAAAGTTCCAATTTGATGTCTCCGAAATTTGTTTTCAAAACAACAACCGGATTTTTTTCCGCTTCACCGCCGCTGTTATCTTTTTTATTGAACATAAAATAACTTCCTGCCAATGCAATAATTATAACCAATCCTATCGCATATCCCAATTTAAATTCTTTATTCATAACTATAATAAAAAATAACTCCTTTTCAGGAGTTATTGCAAGAGCAAAAGATTTTACCGCAGGATCATGGCTTTTCGTCACAATGACACAATTTCTTTTTAGCTGGAAAAATCAATTTCCAAATTTGTTTGAATAAGCAGATTGCCGCTCCAACTATAAGCAACATTGCGGTCAATCCGAAACAGAAACAAACGGAAACAATCACGGCAAAACCTATCACAGCCATAATGCAAAATTCCACAAGAGCTTCTTTCATTTTCAACCCTCCCTTATTGAGATGAACTAAAAAGTTTATAACTAAAATAAAATAAAAAGTCAAGCACTTGAAAATTTTTATCTAGTACCCCCACTAGGAATCGGACCTAGATCAACTGCTTAAAAGGCAGCTGCTCTACCACTGAGCTATGGGGGCATGTAAAAAATTAAAAATGTAAAAATCAAAATGCAAAATTAGTCTACAACTCTCTCAAAACTTTTTCAAGCCAGGAAGTGAAAATTCAGCGAGTCCTGCTTTGCAGGACTAATTGCGTAGCCACTGAATTTCTACTTCCTGGCAAGCACCTGTATATTTAGTTTTAAACTATAATTCCCTTAACACTTTTGCCAAAACAGGAAGTATCATATCCGCAATAACTTTATGCCCCTTGCCATTAGGATGCACTTCGTCAAAAAGCAAATCCCTCCTAAGAGAAACTCCTCTTAAAACATTCGGAACATATCCTTCTATATCGTATTCCGCAACCAACTTTTCAAATACTTTTTCGTAGGCTGGCGCAAATTTATCATTTCCTCCGAGTAAAATTATCTTTGCGCCCTCCTTCCTTATGGCTTTAATAATCGCCCGCATATTCGCCAAAATGACTTCTTCGCTGTATCCGTCAAAATAATCATTCCCGCCAAAAAGCAAAATCACAATGTCGGGATGATAATCAAGAACATTGGATTTCAACCGGATAAGCGCATCGGAAGTCGTATTGCCGGTCAC
The DNA here is from genome assembly GCA_038078395.1 of Patescibacteria group bacterium. Classification (GTDB taxonomy): domain Bacteria; phylum Patescibacteriota; class Minisyncoccia; order UBA6257; family 02-FULL-45-10c; genus JBBUBH01. The sequence goes on along the minus strand of JBBUBH010000030.1, from coordinate 14,465 downwards.
GCCGGCATTGATTATATTTATTTTCGTGTATTCCGACAGATAAGTGACAAAATTTTTATCGGGAGATACTGTGCCATATCCGCGCGTCAGACTATCGCCGAATGCCACGACCACTTTATCGGTCGGATACGGCTTTGGCCCGCCATAAAGAAACAAAACAGCGGCGATAATAATTACCAGCAGAATTGCCGCCCCTTCTATGATATTTATCCTCAACCTCATATACTAATCTTACCCTAAACCGCCTAAAAAATCTTTCAGCTTCCTGTCAAGGGTTCATTAAAAAATAAATGAACGATTTGGAGGCATAAGATTTGAGCTGATTTCAAGGCATGACGACGAAACAGTGGTTTTACCACATTGAGGAGGAATAACACAGAAATCAGCCAAAGATAATGCCTCCCCCGAAGGGCCATAATGATTTTAAGCTGCGACATCGTCGCTTGTCGGAAAGGTAGCTATGGCTACGATTTCCTCCTCGCTTCTTGTCTCGCATTAAAATCATTAATGGCAAATTCGTTCAGTTATTTGTTAATGAGCCCTCTTCGGAACTTTAACGTCAAATTCAATATACAAATCTCCCCTGCTCCGGCTGTTAAATTTCGGCATGCCTTCGCCGGAAACACGGAACCGCTCGCGCAAATTGAATCCGGCCGGAATTTCCACACTTATTTTATTTCCTGAAATCACGGGAATTTCAATTTTTTCTCCGGCAAGAACCTTTAGGATATTTATTTCTTTTTTCATCAGTAAATCATTTTCAATCCTTTTAAAAATATGGTGTGGCTTTATTTTGATGTGGACGTAAAGATCGCCGGCGCCGGCACCCTTCTCTCCCGCCTGCCCGAATCCGGAAATTTTTATCACCTGACCCTCGGAAATTCCCTGCGCAATGTCAAATTGAATGTCTTTTCTTATTTTCACCCGGCCGGTCGCGCCGCAATCTCCGCAAATTTTATTTGGAATTTCGCCTTGTCCGCCGCATTTCTTGCAAGCCCGCACTTGCGAAAATTGACCAAAAAATGTCTGCCGCAATTCGCGGATTTCTCCTCTGCCTCCGCAAGTGGCGCACTTAACAAAACCTTCTTTTGGAAAATGCCCAAGCCCGCCGCATTTCTTACAGCTTTCAAACGTGTCCAGCTTTATTTCCGCGGAAACGCCATGAAACGCGTCTTCCAATGTGATTTCTTTTTCAATCTCAAGATCAGACCCGCGATGGTATGTTTTTCTTTTCTTCATTCCCAACCCTTCAAAAAACATGTCAAAAATATCATTGACGCCGGAAAAATTTTCCATATTTGACGGATCGAAACCAAAACCCTGCGAAAAATCAAATCCACCGAATCCCTGAGCGCCGCCATTCCCACCCTCAAAAACCCTGCCAAACCTGTCATATTGGGCGCGCTTTTCCTTATCGGAAAGAATCTGATACGCCTCATTAACTTCTTTGAATTTCTTTTCATCTCCGCCGGCTTTATCGGGATGATATTTATGCGCCATCTGGCGATAAGCTTTTTTTATCTCATCTTCGCTGGCATTTTTGTCCACCTCCAAGATTTTATAATAATCCTTGTTCATATTTATATTTTATCATATATTAAAATTGGCACTCTGTCAAAGAGAGTGCCAAAACATAACTGATAACTAACAACAAAATCATCACTCTTAAGAAACCAATCGACTATAAAGTTATAATTTCATGGCTGCGCGATTCAAGCGCTTTCCTGGAAAAACCGGACGCCAAAGCGATCTCATATAATATGTAGGCGAAAACGATAACCGCATAACGGAGCACCCAAGTAATGCTTTTTACCGTAAAGAAAATAAGAAGCGCCGCGCTTATCGGAAGCGCAACCTGCACCGGCTTTGGAATATTTTGCAGCCACTGCATCAGATAATTATAAATAACATCAATGAAAGTATCTGTGCTCCTGAACGGAATGTCGTATTTTGTTTTTAATTGATTTAATATCTGGTCTATTGCCATATTTTTAGCCGCGGCCGGAAGCGTTGAAATATCCACCCCGGTCTGGGTCCTTATCATCAGTTCCGCAAATTTGCTGATAGTCATATTGAATGTGAAATTCTGGGAAAGAAATGTCTGGAAAATCGGCTGAGCCGGCTTGATTAACGATAAAAATCTTTCTTTGGTAAGAGTCGCGCCATTAACCCAAATGACTATAATACTGATAAATATGGAAAATGCGGTAAATGCGTTTGGCATCACCAATTTTTCAACACGGGAAAATTTGACTTGAAGCTGATTATTCATTTCTCCCCGTCCGCGCTTAACGGAAAACAGCCAAAAAATAAAAAGGAGAAACCAAGCCAAAAGAAGGGCGCCGGAAAATCTATTTAAAAACAACGCAGTCATCGCAATGCTTTCAAGCAGAGCAATGATACCGATAAATCGGAAACTTTTAATGAAAAAAATCTGAAGAAGAAATACCGAAAAAAATCCGATTCCGCTTACGATAAGCCAGGTCATATCCAGCGCTCCATTTAAAACGTCGTTCAAAAAATACCCGCAAACTCCGGCAGTCAAAACTCCGATAACTCCGACTGCAATCACTTTTGCAAGCGACGTGTCGAATCCCGTAACTTCCTTGGAACCTTCTAAAAGAGACATATTTAATTATTATAGCATAAATAAAAAACCCCGCTTTTCTGCGGGGCTATAAATACCAGGATAAAATTTTAATTATCGCATTGTGAAATCGATTTATTTTTTACCAAATTGCAATCTTTCAAGTGCCTTCTGATAAAGACGGTCGTGTTCTGGTTTAATCTTTTCAAAGGCCTTTTTCACCTTTTCGACATCCCCTATTACAAGAACAACAGCTTTTCCATTGGTAAAACGCCAATCAACTTTCTGACCCGAAATATCCGCCAATTTCCTGACCAGCGCCTCAATTTCATCAGAAAGGATCGCGTGAATCGTCAAAACTGGTTTTCCAAATTTTATGAACTTCGGATCGCACGGCTCAAGACCAAACCCGCTAATCGCCATTATTTCTTCCCCTCCTTTTTCAACGAACCCAAACTACTGGGTATATGCTATACGAAAATCCTTAAAAAGTCAAATAAAACAAAAATGCGACTTGATGTTATCGCGCCGCTTTAAAATGTTTTATACTTTCCCTTGCCACGGAACTAAATTTTCCTTCTGTAAAATCAATCTCGATTTTCCATTTTTCCGTAAATCATTATAAATAGTCACGGAAGCATTCTGGAAAATCTTGCTCCGATATCTCTGCAATGCTTCGGCGATGGAAAAATGATGTATTAGCCGTTGAAAAAGAATCAGCCAGTGCCCATGCACCACTATTAGAACTTTTTGGCCGTCATAGTCCCTGCTCAAAGTCCCGAGAAAACTGTGGATCCTTAATTCAATGTCCGGCCAATTCTCTCCGCCCAACGGTCTGTAATGATACAACCCTTCGCGTTCTTTGCGCTGAAATTCCTCCGGAAATCTGCGCTCCATCTGCGGTTTTGTCATTGTATGCCAGATTCCGCGCTGCCCTTCCGCAAGCCGAGGGTCTTCATACACCCGCACACCGGGATACATAATCGCCATAGTTTCTTTTGACCGTTCATAATAAGAAACATAACGGACATCAAAATCGCCAAATGTGCTTCTTAAAAATTGTCCGGTTATTTCCGCCTGCTTTCTGCCGCATTCAGTCAACGCATATTTGTGAGTGGAAACATTAAATTCAGCGCGCTCGCTTTCGGTCCTTAAATTACCTTCGGATTCGGCATGACGGACTAAAACAAGCAGTTTTGGCCAGCCCATATTTTTTTCTCCTATAAAAGAACAACTCTACTAAGAAAATAACAAAAAACTCATTAATGGTCAAATTAAAAAAAACCTATTTGGTCCCCACTGTCTTACTCAACTCTTTTAATCTGTTTAAATAACTCAATCCCTGTTCTTTTTTATCCCCTTCCAACTCCTGCAATGCTTTTTCCAATTTTTCCGGATTATAGTTAGGAATAATTAGTCCATCTTTATTCACATACCATGGAACAAAACTGTCCACATAACAAATATTTCCGTCTTTATCGTATTCAAAATTAAATTCAGCGCTATCCGTATAAACTTCGAAATTTTCCAGCTTTTCAATTAATTCCTGGGTATCTTCAAATTTTTCCAATGAATCATCAGATTTTATCCAGCTCCTCCAGCCACCCGGCGCCTCCATCCTATCAACAATAATCATGTGCGGTTTGGAAGCCGCAAGATGAATATCCGGAATATTCTTTAAAAAAAGCAAGTGCATGATTTTAGTCAGATAAAATCTTGATTTTATGAATTCAAGCGATTCTTCTTTATATTCATGAAAAATTCCTTTCGCAAAATGCGGATTATCCGGATCTTCATATACCTCCTTCTCTTCTCCTCTGCCTAAAAATTTTCCCTTTTTGATTTCCGCCTTTAATTTTGGAGCTTCTCGATTCATAGATTTATTTTATCATAAAATCCAAATTTCCCTCAAAATAAGTATTTAAAAAACAAAAAGCGGCTTATCCAGCCGCCTAATCTTTTTCTTCATATTCCCATTGTTCATATAGTCCCGAACCCTGGCTCATTCCTTTTCCATTTTTTATGATTCCCATCTCTAAATTTTTCATGAACGCCCTAAGAGCGCTTATGATATGTTTTTTTCCAAAACTTGAATCCAATTTAAGAGTCAGCTTCGCCGGCATTTCGCCACCCCTATTTCACGATGCATGAGCTAAAATCATACTATCAGATTAAAAGACCAAGTCAAATAAAAACCACGCTCGAATTTTTCTTGAGAGGATAATTTTTTAATATTAAACTAATGCCTTACTGACAAATTCCAATACCTCGGAATTTCTAATTAAAATTGTGCTATTGGCAGTATAAACTAATCCCTTATTGGGCATCATTTCAAAACCAAGATAAATACGGTTAATTTTTCTATTCCGTAATTCAGCAATTGCTGGCTGTAAATCAGAATCCGAACTGCCGATAATAGCGGTTTTCAATTTACCGCCACACGCGGCAATAACCATATCAACGGCTATTTTTACATCAACACCTTTTTCTTTAAAAACTAAAGTTTCTTTGCCTTTATAGTTTTTCTCCATCTGTCCCCTGACCCGTCCCGCCAAAATGAACTCAAATTCCTGATTTTCCAAAGCAGTTTTTAACAACCTTTGCGCTTCAATTAATTGTTTAGATTTTTCTTTTGTTTCCAGATGTTCTTTAATGCGGGCGAAATAAAAAATCCTCCTATCTATTTTTACATCCTTTAAAACCTTATTAAGAAGTCCTTTAAAATTATATAAATGCAGTTGCGGCGCTTCCTGCCCTGATTGCTCCAAAACCGCTTTAATCTTTTTAATAAAGTTTTCCCCGTCTATAAAAAGTATTGTCTCCATAAAAACTTGAAACCCCATCGGACCTTGCGGCTGGATGGGGCGTTTATATCTATATAATATATCAAAATCGATCTTTGTCAATAACTATCAGATTGTTGATAACTTCACTCAATAAACTCAAACTTCCCCCGAAAGGAGAGTTTTTCCCCATGGAACCATTCGCTCGAATGGTTCCATGGGGATATAAAAATAAAACAACCAGTGCTAGCCCGCGGGCTAGCACTATCTCGCGAGATAGTACTAAATGTCCCCTGCTATACCACAGTATAGTGAAAATAAAAATCAAAAAAATTAAAGTCAGTCTAAATTCAAAACTCAAAAAAGAAAAAACGGCTCATTGAGCCGTTTTCCGTTTTTCCAATAATTCTTTCACGTGCGGATCATCCTTCGACCACACATACATGACTTGAGCACCACCCGCGGCAAATGTCGGTCCCTCAACAAGATACTTATCATCAGCAAGCAAAAGCGTAAGAGCATCTATGATCTTAACCTGTAATTCATACTTTTTTTGATTATTAGGCCAGGATAAAGTGATGCCGAATCCGCCCCATGAATCCCATGTATTAAAACCGAGAAGCCCTAACAAAAAGCGAAGTTTGCGCATCTTTTTCATCTCCTTATTTACGAAATAAACAACTGAAAAGATATTATCAAAAAAGTCACTGATAGTCAAATAAAAAATCGCACCCTAAATTTCCCCCAAAAGAGGGATTTTTTTATATTAATCAACTCTCAAATAAACTAATTTATTTAGTTTTAAATTTTTCTACTCCGTTATATCTGTCAGTCATTCCCTCAAATATTAAAGAAACTAACGGCTTATAATCTCCAACTTCATCAATTTGTGATAATGCCTGCAAATATCTATTTTTATTCTCCCGCTCCATTTTGACGGAAATTCCGATAAGATTATAACGCTCCAATACCAAATTCGCCATTAATCTTGCAGTTCTTCCATTTCCCTCCGCAAACGGATGAATATGTGTAATTTTGTGATGAATCCACGCAGCCGCTTTTACAATTTTCTGAATCATTTTTAATTCTTTATTTTTTATTTTAATATTTCCCCTTATAACCATTTTAGGAATCATTTTTAACTCACTCAATATTTCTTTAAATTCTTTATTCATTTCAATCATTGCCGCAGGCACACGAGAATAATGCATCGGTCGATGTTTCGAATGGGCTATACTCAAATCTTCTCTTCTTAGTTCACCCGCTATATCCGGACGGACATCCTTAAAAATTTCTTTATGAATAGCATAAATAGAACTTATATCAATAGCAGTTCTTGATCTAGTAAGCTTCCTAACAAAACGAGAGGCCCGGATTACGCCGACAGCCTCTCGTTCCTGTAAATCTTCTTGTGTTTTAGGCCTTACAAAATCTTTCATTTATTATTTTTCCTTTTGGGCCAATACATCAAATCTTTCTCTGTCCAATCTACTTCCCTCAAGCGCGCTTGAATAATAAGCATGTTCAGTATCCCATGCTTTTTCAAGTTGTTTTTTTTGAGCAAAACTCATTCCACTAATAACTCTATCTGCTTTTGTCTTAGATTCAATAAGTTGCCTTAAAATTTTAGTCATATATAATTTATGATTAACATTAATTAAACTTCGATATATTATAATATATGCATTTCGCAATGTCAATCAATAAATTGACCCTTTTTTCTTTACATATTCATTATAGTTTAAATCCAATATATGGTTATCAACACCTAAATTAAAAACGGTTTTTCAAATTTCCCCCGAAAGGAGAGTTTTTTTATTTTGGTCGGTTATAATAACTTTTTTACTTTTCAATTCATAATCCTCTTTACAATTTAAACAGAAAAAATCCGCAACCGGTTTATTACTTTGATATTGTTCTATTTCTACGTACCCACAATTCGGACAAAAAACCTGATTATCTACCCAGCCCTCCGTCAAAACCCTAATTTTCTGCGATGGACTTTTATAACCAAACGCCAATTTTTTATCAAAAAATAATTGCATAAAATCATTTAAATTATGCCCCAGATCAAAACAAAAATCCACACAATTGTGTGGATTATATTTTAATAAATTTATTAAAATACCATTTTGTTAATTAAATATGTTGTTATGACAGCTACTATTATTGGAACAGATACGTCCCAAAAAATTTTAGATTTCCAACTATTACGTCCATCTAAAATATGTTGTCTTTCTTTTTCCAATGCCTTATTACAATTCTCAATCCGTTTAATTTCAGTATCAGAAAATAAAGACGAAAAAACAGGCGTACCCTCATTGAGTTCTCCTAATGTTTTTTGATTTTCCAAAATTCTGTTTTCTATTTCTTTTAATCTACCAAAATTAAACATATTAAATTTATTTCTTCTCCTCTCCTTCGCTTTGCTCAGGACCTGCGGCACCTTTGGCGCCTCCGGCTTTATACACATACTGCCCAATTTTCTGCAACTCCTGCCCCAATTCTGCTAACGCCTTTTTAATGGCTTCAACGTCGTCGCCATCTTTGACAGCTTTCACTGCCTCAATTTTTTCTTGAACAGATTTAATGATTTCTCCCGCACCCTCCTTCGCTGAAGCTTCGGCGGGCAAGTCCTTCAACGCCTTTTCCGCCGCATAGACGGAGCTTTCTGCCATATTTTTGGTTTCAATCAATTCCCTTTTCTTTTTATCTTCCGCTTCATGCATTTTCGCTTCGTTTTTGGCCTTTTCAATTTCATCTTTGGAAAGTCCTGTGCTGGCTTCAATTCTGACTGTCTGAACTTTACCACTGGCCTTGTCTTTGGCGGAAACATTTAAAATGCCGTTAGCGTCAATGTCAAAAGTAACTTCAACCTGCGGAATGCCGCGCGGTGACGACGGAATGCCGTCCAAAATAAACCTCGCAAGAGTTTTGTTATCGCCCGCCATTTCTCTTTCGCCCTGAAGCACATGGATTTCAACGGATGTCTGATTATCAGCCGCAGTTGAGAAAACCTGCGACTTAGCTGTCGGAATGGTTGTATTTTTTTCTATGAGCCGCGTAAAAACTCCGCCAAGTGTCTCAATTCCAAGTGAAAGCGGGGTAACATCCAAAAGCAAAATATCTTTCACATCGCCCTGCATAATTCCTGCCTGAATAGCGGCGCCCACAGCCACAACTTCATCCGGATTTACTCCCTTGTGAGGTTCAAAACCGAAAACTTTCTTAACTGCGTCCTGAATGGCCGGCATTCTTGTCTGCCCGCCCACCAAAACAACTTCATCTATATCAGCAACCGTAAATTTCGCATCCTTAATCACGCCAAGCATCAATTCAATTGAACGCTTGATATCTTCGCCAACCAATTCTTCAAGTTTGGCTCTGCTGAATTTAATCAAAAAATGTTTCGGCCCGGACGCATCCGAAGTGATATAAGGAAGATTGATTTCCGCTTCAACCGAAGACGAAAGTTCATGCTTGGCTTTTTCCGCCGCTTCTTTCAAACGCTGGATTGCCAGCGGATCTTTGGAAATATCCACGCCCGATTCTTTTTTATACTGGATTATCAAATATTCAATTATTTTCTTGTCAAAATCATCTCCGCCCAAATGAGTGTCGCCGCCGGTGGCTTTCACTTCAACTGTATCGCCGCCGACTTCCAGAACAGAAACGTCAAAAGTTCCGCCGCCGAAATCATAAACAACAATCTGCTCGTCTTTCTTTTTATTCAAACCATAAGCGAGCGCCGCCGCAGTCGGTTCATTCAAGATTCTTTTTACTTTAAGACCGGCAATTTCACCGGCATTCTTGGTTGCCTGCCTCTGGCTATCGTCAAAATAAGCCGGAACAGTGATGACCGCTTCTTCAATTTTTTCGCCTAAAAGCGCTTCCGCATTGGCTTTCAATTTTCCCAAAACCTTGGCGGAAATTTCTTCCGGAGTAAACCATTCGTCTCCCATTTTCACTTCAACGCCTCCATTTTTCGCTTCTTTAAGCTCAAAAGGAAGCCATTTTCTATCCGCCTGCACTTCTTTATCGCTGAATTTCCTGCCAATAAGACGCTTAACCGAATAAATAGTATTCTGCGGGTTTGTAACCGCCTGGCGCTTGGCTAAAAGCCCCACCAGACGCTCTTTGGCTTTGCTGACCGCGACAATTGACGGAGTCGTGCGGTTGCCTTCGGCGTTTTCTAAAACGCGCGGGCCGGCCGATTCCATAATCGCCATCGCTGAATTTGTTGTTCCTAAGTCAATTCCTAATATTTTTGACATATGTTTAGCGCGTAGAACGTAGAACGTAGGGCGTAAGAAAATAAATTTTCTACGGACTACTGGCTACTGCCTACGAACTTATTTAATTTTTAATTTAATGACTTTTGACTTTATAGACTTTTGACTCTTAGCGACTTTCAACTTTATAAACTTTACGGACTTTTGACTATCTTCACTTTTGCGGGACGGACGACTTTCCCATCCAATGCATACCCCGCCACTGCTACTTCTATAATAGTACCCGGAACACCTTTACCCGACTGCGCATCCATTTCTCCGATTGATTCATGATAACTCGGATCAAATGCGTCTCCGATATTTATTTTCATCCTTTCTAGACCGCGTTTTTTTAGAGTATCTTCCAGCTGGTTCTTTATTATTGGATTTCCGACTCCGTTCTTTTCCGCAAGATCAAAACTGTCCAAAATCGTAATCATATCCGCCAGCGCCATTTCCACCCCATATCTCGCCATTTCCTGAAATCTCTTAGCCTCATCTTTCTGATAATTTATCAGGTCCGCCTTCGCCCGTTTCCAGCCATTCAGATATTCATCCCGTTCGGCTTTCAATTTTTCCAATTCTGTTTGCTCTTCCGTTTGCGGCGGAGCAACTGCATTATTCAATTTTTCGTCTTTTTTTTCTTCCATTTTATTGTATTTATATCTTTTATATTTATACTTTACCTGTTTATCGTGCGGCAACTATTCATCATACTCGTGAAATAATTTAAATAATTTTAAATTTTTGTCATAGTCCATTCTTTTCGGACCGATTATCGCAATCAGGACTTTGTGGTCGCCGACAGAATAACTGTCCATAATCACCGATAAATGCTTGCTTTGAGTTATCGGACTTTTATTCCCTATGAAAACTCTGGGCTCCTTAATGACGGAAAAAATCTTCTGATTGATTTCATGAAGCCGTTCGTCTAGCCGGTCAAAATCATGGATAATTTCATGCATTTCTTCTTTTGTTTCCATATCAAGCTGACTGAATAATTCTTCCAGCCCGCTCTTATAAATTTCTTTTTCACCCTGCCCCACTCCCAATAATTTTGTTTCCTCTGAAAATGCGTCCACAAAATCTTTCAGATTGCCTTTCCGTAAACCCCCCATAAGCGCGCTATTACTCCTATTATTCAAAATCTTTTTTGAAGCAAAAATATCTTCAACTGTTTCTTCCACGAAAAATTGATAACCCTTATCAGTCGGCACGCGGCCGCCGGAAGTGTGAAGTTGCGCCAAAAAACCCTCTTTTGTCAGAAGATTCAGCTCGTTGCGGATAGTGGCGTCTTTAACGCCGAATTTATATCTCTTGGTAAGATCTTTTGAGCTCACCGGATCGCCGCTTTTTATGTATTCTTTTATTGCGGCTTCCAGAATTGATTTTGTCCTTAAATTCAAATTCATGTGTGTTTTTTATAACTCTTAAAATTATAATTCGGTTAGCACTCTACTGTCAAGAGTGCTAAAAATAAGCTTGTGTTATAATAAAAATATGAGGATTATTAAGCATAAATCTATCACTTGGATTGACATTACCAATCCGACAAAAAAGGACATAGAATTCATCGGGAAAAATGACAAATTCCATCCAATCATCCTTGACGAACTTCTGCACACTTCCGCCCGGTCAAAAGTGGAACTGCATCCGAAATATATTTTTCTTACCTATCATCTGCCGATTTTTGACAATACCGTAAAAACTTCCCGGCGCGCTGAAATTGATTTTTTAATCACTAAAGAAAAAATAATCACTGTACATTATGAAGAGCTGGAACCGCTCAATAATTTCTGGCGGCATATAAGCAACGATCCCCGCTTCAAAGACCGGGTAATGTCCGACGGCACCGGCCAAATGCTCTATCATTCCATAGAAGAAATCTTGTCTTTTTCCCAGCGGCAGATGAAACATATTGAAGATAAAATTTCCAATGTTACCAGCGAACTTTTTCAGGACAAAGAAAATCAGCTTCTCGCAAAAATATCCTATCTAAAACGGGATATCCTGGATTACAGCATAATCAGCAAGCCGCAGGAAATACTTCTGGATTCTTTGAAAGAAGCCGGCTCAAAATTCTGGGGAGACGACATAAAAATTTATTTTTCGGATCTCAGCGGAGACCATCTGAAAATCATGCAATATCTCGATAATTTCAAAGAAACCATTGAAGCGCTTGAACAGACGAATTCCCAATTGCTCAATGCCCACACCAACGCCATAATGCAGAAATTTACCGTGATTGCCGCTCTTACTTTCCCGCTTGTGCTTGTTACGGGCATATTCCAAACCGGCGTTGTGGATAAAATAAACGATAATCCGCTGATTTTCGGAGTGGCATTTTTATCAACTTTAATCTTCACTATTCTGCTGCTTATTTTAGCCAGAAAAAAGAAGTGGCTCTAGAATAACCGACGACTTATAATGCACAACTAACAATGCCCCTATATGCCATAGGGCTTGTTTTATATATAATAGTAATATGCTGAAAATATTTAATACTCTCACAAGAAAAAAAGAAGTATTTAAACCATTGCATAAAGATAAAATCGGGATTTATTCCTGCGGACCGACAGTTTATTGGAATCAGCATATCGGACACATGTATGCCTATGTACAATGGGATTGTTTGGTGCGGACACTTAAATATCTTGGAAATAAAGTTGAGTGGGTAATGAATATTACGGATGTCGGCCATCTAATATCAGACGAAGACACGGGCGAGGATAAAATGGAAAAAGGAGCGAAGCGCGAAAATCTCAGTGTCTGGGAAATAGCCGATAAATATATAAACCAGTTCAAAGAAAGCATGGAAACCCTGAACATACAAAAACCCGATATATTGTGTCGGGCAACAGAACATATAAATGAACAAATTAATTTAATTAAAAAGATAGAAAAAAACGGCTTCACTTATAAAACAAGCACGGGTTTAATTTTTAATACGAGTAAGTTTAAAAATTATGCAAAATTTGCCAAACTTAATTTAGAAAAACAAAAAGCTGGCGCAAGAGTGAATGTTGACCCTGAAAAAAAACGGCCCTGGGATTTCTTATTATGGATAACGAATCAACCACAACATATCATGCAATGGAACTCGCCCTGGGGCAGCGGTTTCCCCGGCTGGCATATTGAATGCACGGCAATGTCAGTAAAATATCTGGGAGAAAAATTTGATATCCATACAGGCGGCAAAGAACATATTCCTGTGCACCACACGAATGAAATCGCGCAGGCTTTCGGCGCTTTTAATCATCAGACCGCCAACTATTGGATGCATAACGAATGGCTGATGTTTGACGGTAAAAAAATAAGTAAAAGTTTAGGAAATTCAATTTTAGTTTCGGATCTAAAAAGGAAGGGCTATGATCCTCTTTCATTGCGTTACCTCATTCTGACTTCCCACTACCGGCAAGGATTAAATTTCACATGGGAGAGCTTAAAAGCCGCTGAAACCGCGTACAAGTCATTAAAATATCGGTTGACTTTATTAAAAAAATCAGTGAGGAAAAAAAATAAAGAAATAATTTCTAAATCAGATATGGGCAAAAAGAATATTACTGACTTTAATAAAAAATTTGAAACCGCAATCAGTGATGACCTGAATATGCCGATGGCACTGGCCTCAATTCATGAATTTATTTATGAACTTAATTTATTAAAAAATAAAAATCAACTATACCCCAAAACGGCAAAATCAGCCTATAAAGAAATACTAAAAGCTGACGAGGTACTGGGCCTTGAACTTAAGGAAATACCTGAAATTCCCGCAAAAATCATGAATTTGGCTGAGAAGCGGGAGTTATTAAGAAAAAATAAACAGTTTATTCAATCTGACGGCTTGCGAAAGGAAATAGAAAAGTTAGGATACATTATAGAGGATACGCCGGAAGGGCCGGTCATCTTGCATAAATAATGCAAAATTCAAAAATCAAAGTGTAAAATTAAAGAATTTGTCTCTGACAAAATATATTAAAATAATTTTTAATTTTACATTGTCATTTTTCATTTTGATATTTACATTTTAAATTTTTATGTCCACTAATTTAAAACTCCCGCCGCAAAATTTAGAAGCCGAGCAATCAGTTATCGGCGCCTTAATGCTTGATAAAAACGCTATTGTGAATGTAGGCGACATTTTGCGGTCTGATGATTTTTACAAGCCGGCGCACGGAAAAATTTACGAGTCAATACTCAAACTTTATGACAAGAGAGAACCGATAGACATTCTGAGCGTGACGGAAAAACTAAAAACCGAAGGATTCCTAAAAGAAATCGGAGGATCATCTTATCTGACCCAGCTAATTGAATCCGTGCCGACAGCCGCCCACGTTGAACATTACGCGCATATCGTAAAAGAAAAGAAAATACTCCGCGATCTTATAAAAACTTCCGCAGAAATCACGGAAAACGCAGTTGATTCAACTGAAGATCTGGAAACGATGCTTGATTCCATTGAACAGAAAATATTCGCCATCTCTCAGCATTCTTTCAACCATAAATTCATAAATCTGAAAGATGAACTGAAAAGCGCTTATGAAAGGATAGAAAAAATGCATGGCGGAGACGGCAGGCTCCGCGGCGTACCAAGCGGATTTCCGGAACTGGACAACCTGCTTTCCGGATTCCAAAAATCCGATCTTGTGGTACTCGGCGCGCGCCCGTCCTTGGGAAAAACTTCTCTCGCTCTTGATATAATCAGGCACGTTGCCCTACAGGCAAATGAGCCAGTTGGCATATTCTCACTTGAAATGTCGCGCGAACAGATAGTGGACAGATTAATCGCCGCCGAAGCCCATGTCCCTCTTTGGGATTTAAGAA
>JBBUBH010000029.1:0-7823 GCA_038078395.1 Patescibacteria group bacterium | reverse complement strand
TCTTGGCTCGAACCGGCTCGGGAGTTTGTTTTCTCCCTTAATCAAGCCGCGAAACTAATAGAAACTGAAAATAAAGAGGAAATGACAACATTTCTTAAAAACATTGGCTCGAACCATATTTTACGAAACCGCCAATTCGTTTTTGAGCCCAAAATTCCGTATAATCTGGTCGCCTCGCAAAGTGAGGCGTACCTTAGTAATTTGACATTTCCTAACTGGTGCGCGGGACAGGATTCGAACCTGCAAGCCCTTGCGAGCGTCACCACCTCAAGGTGATGCGTCTACCAGTTTCGCCACCCGCGCATACTTTATAGTTGTTTGCCTATTGTTTTCAGCGCTTTCTCTATTTTCAAACGTTTTCTATGCAGGCAAATAACCTTATTATCATAATACATTTTTGGCAATAATTTCAATGATTCCGTCTTGGCATATTTTAATTGATAAGCGGAATTTTTTATTGCCTTACTGATATGTCCGCGGATTTTAAGTTTTGAAAATAATTTTTCGCGCAGCCAAATTATGTGCTTCTTGCTTGCAGATATCAATACCGTGTAAAACATAAAGCTTGATTTCCATCTTGGATCCCAATATGAATAAAATGTCCCATCTCCGTCAAAATGTCCCCGCAGGAAGTCAAAGAAATATTCGTCAGGAATATCCAATTCAGCGATAGTTTTTGATTTATTAGATGTTAAGCCGATTGCGAGCAGAAATTTGTAAAAATTAACATCCCCGAACTGGATGCGACTTATTCTTTTTTTATAGCTGGAATATTTATGGCCTATTTTATTTTTTATACATAGACATTTCTTTAAATTCTCTATTTGCTCTAGATCTTGTGAAGTAAAATCAAAATGCCTTTCGTCGGGCGAAAGATTGCCGTCAGTGGCCAGAAGTCCTATTGCGTAGGCGAACTCCGGCGACCATTTTATTTTCACTTTATTTTGCGGTTTTTTCATAAAATAATTCGGTTTTATTTTTTTACTTACTCACTTATTTATTCACCCACTCACTTATTTATTCACTTATTTATTTTATTTTCATATATTATACCTCAAAGTAATAGCGTATGCCAATGGTTTTTAATGAAAAAGCCCGAATAAATTAGAGTTTTTTATTATTGATTTGAGCCGACTTTCTGGCGGATCTGTTTGCGGGAAAGATTTCTTATGTAATAGAGCTTTGATCTAGAAACTTTGCGGGGAGAATTAATGATTTCCACTTTTTTGATTATCGGTGAATGGATCGGATAAACTTTTTCCACTATTACGCCGGCGATTGTCGCCCGAACCGTTAAAGTTCCACCCTGTTCATTGCCGTGTTTTCTTGCCAAGACCAAGCCGGAAAATTGGCTGAGCCGTTCTTTGTCGCCTTCTTTTATCCTTTCAAATACCTTTATTGTCGCTCCCGGCTTTATTTTATTTAAAACCTCTTCAGTAATCATAAGTATGAATATTAAGGGAAAATATCTATTATGTCAATCCTTTTTGTGCCTATCACTAGGTTCCAATTTTATGTTAATTTTAAGGAATGAGTGAGCCGCCTAAAATTTTATTTGATGTCAGACGACCGATAAAATCGGCGAATCAAGCGGCGGTGAAAATCGTTGTTGCCAGACATATTTTGGAAAAGCGTCCAGTTAAAAATTCCGGCAATAAATTTTGGCGCCCGGTAATTTTTTGCGCGGTAACCGCGGCAGTTATTTTTATTTTAAATATTTTCAGCGCCGGCAGTTATGTTAAAAAAACTCTCAGTCTGATATATGGCGAAGTCCCGAAGATAGAAAAAGCGATTCCTGAATTTAATATTTCTGACATAGTAAAATCTTTGGAAGTTGCCGACGGAGGGATAAAAGAAGCGGAGTCCAGAGCCGAAAACAGCGGTTTGGTTTTAACTTCCGTTTTTTTGGGAAAATTTATGCCAAGTTTGGGCGAGCTTCCGGGGGCGCTCCGCAATGTTTCTTTTTTAAGCGATAAGATTTTATTGCTCGGGCGGGATATTGAATATCTGAAAAATAACGGCATTGAATTGGCGGCCAGCCAAAAGGGAGATGATTTGATAAATGTCTTGGAGCGCATGCAGATCAGCCTTCGAGAAATAAGCAGTTTGAATTCCAACCTGAAAGCCCAATCCCCGTCTTTGAAAAATCTTTCCCCAAAATTGGCGTCTTTGTATGATATTTTTAATAGAAATTATATTTATATAAATCTCAACATATCCCGTGCGGAAAAAGCCCTGGACGGGCTGCTTTCAATTTTAAGGCCGTCCGAAGACAGACATTTGCTTTTATTATTTCAAAATCCTTCAGAAATCCGGCCAGCCGGCGGATTTATAGGCAGTTATGGAGTTATGACCCTGAATAGGGGAAATTTGAAGAATTTGCAGGTTGATGATATTTATAATGCCGACAGGCAGACGCATCTGAAATTGATTCCGCCGAAAGAACTTCAGATTATAACCAAAGATTGGGGGGCGAGGGATGCAAATTGGTTTTTTAATTTTCAGACCTCGGCGCAAAAGGTTCTTGCTTTTATTGAGGATTCCGATCTTTACAACCGGAAGGAAATAAATTTTGAAGGAGTGGTTTCAATCAATACGAATGTGCTGGCGACTATTTTGGATATTACCGGGCCGATTAGCGTTCCCGGATATGATTTGGAATTGGATAGCGAGAATTTTCTTAAAGAAATTCAGTATGAAGTTGAGGCGGGGAGGGATAAAAAACCGGGGCAGAATCCGAAAAAAGTTTTGTCGGTTTTTGCCCCGATACTCATGGATAAACTGGTTAATCTTGGCGGGCCGCAAAAAGAGCTTTTATTGCAAAAATTCAAGAATCATTTTGAGGAAAAAGATATAATGGTTTATTTTAGGGATTGGAGATTGGAAAATTTTGCGGATGAATTGGGAATATCCGGCAATGTTTTGGAATTGCCGGATGGTTTCAGCGGAGATTATCTGGCGGTTGTGAATGCCAATATCGCCGGCGGGAAAACTGACGCATTTATAAATCAGAAAATTTCTTTGAAAAGCGTTATTTCGGAGGACGGGACTGTTATGGATTCTCTTGTTATTTCCAGGAAGCATAATGGCGGGAATGAAAGCGATTGGTGGTACCGGATGGCAAACAAAGATTATATAAAAATTTTTGCTCCTGAAGACGCTAAATTGATTTCATTGTCCGGTAATGGAAATTTCAGATCGGCGGATAGCGCATATTCCAAAGATTATATGAAAGACATTGATTTAGAATCCATTGAAAAAAATTCCAAACTTTCGGATAAATTCCGGGCTTTGATCGGCAAAGAATCCGGTAAAGCTTCATTCGGCGCGTGGCTGGACACCCAGCCGGGAAAAACGGGAATTCTGACCGCCGGATATAAATTTATGGCGGATGTCGGCGACGGCAAGGCGTTTAATTTTATTTTTGAAAAACAATCCGGGGTGGGGGGTTCTTTGGAATATTCCGTTTCAGCTCCGGACGGCTATATCTGGAAAGAATCCGGCAGCCAAGTTTTTGAATACGCAACCTTGCAAATAAAGGCGAGGAAAGAAGTGAATTTGACGATGGTAAGGGGATAAAAACTAAAAGCCCCGGTCGAAGGGGGCTTTCAGTAAGATTATGAGTATGAGATATCTAGATTTTTAGAGTGTTGTGAGGAAGCGCTCTGAAAATCCGACATCTACAACATATATAACTATGGGGTATGGGGTTTGGTTTCGTTCCATAATTAGCAGCCACCCCTTTCTTTTTATTGGCACCGGCGTCCGTCCCGTCCAGCGTGGGACGTCGCCTACGCCTCGCCCTGAAATTTTTGCTTCGCAAAAACCGAGCATTTCAGGGTTCCGTAGTTGCCATACAAAAGAAAGTGGCGGCTGAATAAAGTTTGGGATAAAAAAATTTTGCCTTTTTTGGGGGGTGAGGACTTCATTCCCGCATCCACATCGATTTATATGTCATGAAACTGCGCATGACATCCCTGATAATCAGGGCTCCTATTCCCAATCCGATTAAAATAGCGACTTGTATCAGCGGACGGGTGCCGAGGAAAGCCACGCTAAGATATTTTAAGAATTCCCAGTATCCTGATCGGGCGGCTACGGAAACGTTTTGCAAAACGCTGCTTACAAAAACATTGTTGGCGAATATTTTCAGCGCTAGAGCCAGAATTAAAATCTGGAGGATTATAAGCGGAATAACCCTTTTCAAAAACCAAAGAATGTAAACCCTGACAAGTATTTTATTTTTTATTTTTTCAGCTGTTGTATTCATAATATTCGCATGCGCGCTTTTGCATACTGTTATTCAACGCTTATTTTTTTAAATAATCTTTTCGCGCGGAAAAGGCGCATTTTCAAAGTAGGGATTGAAATTTTTTCTATTTTACAGATATCAGAATATGATTTGTCGTCCAAATAATATAACTTCAATACCCTGGCTAAATGTTCCGGCATATTGCCGATGGTCCGTTCCACGGCTTTTCTTGCGTCATGGATTGACGCCAGTTCGTTGTTTTCTCCCAACTTATCTTCGTACAGTATGGGGTCAAGATATTCGGTATTTCCGCTGTTCTTTTTCAGTTTTTGGTAGTGCGTAAAAGAAGTGTTCATCAGGATTTTATATGCCCAGCTCTTGAATTCTATATTTTCCTGTTTTTTGAAATTGTCGGCGTATCTGTATATTTTTACGAATGTTTCCTGCACGATATCCTCAGCTTCTTCTTTGCTTCTTACAATACCAATAGCCTTCCTGATGAAGGCGGTTTCATATCTGTCCACTAATATCGAAAAATAAGACGGGTCTTTGAGGGTGAGCTGCAGAATTTCCTCGTCTTTTAGCGTATTTTCCATTGCTTAAATATATAGGAAATTGGCGGAAAAATAAAGCCTTTCAGTTTTGTAATGGTGCGCGTTGCAGGGATCGAACCTGCGACCTTTTCAATGTCAATGAAACGCTCTACCACTGAGCTAAACGCGCATAAAAGTAATTTATCAAAATTTGGTTTTAATGGCAAATTTTTTCGTATCAATTATTTTCTTACAGAATTCATCAGCAACAGCTTCCAATCTTCGTTTAATTGCGGCGCTGCCATAGCGCACCATACATACTCCTTTATAATCTGGATAGGTTTTGGATGCCGCGCTTCTTTTATCCACAATTACATAAGTAAAATTTTTCAAAGGTAAATTTAATTGTTGCGACCAAAATTTTTTCATGGCAAGCGGTCGTTGATCTGCTCGTAGATTGATACCACATTTAATTTTATTGATATCAATTTTATGAATTAGGGCAAGCGAAGCAATAAACATTTTAAGAAGGCGCGGATTTGAATTTGACATTCTTATTCCTGAGGATTTTTTTGTTCCTTCGCCAAAATATAACATTGCTATGGCTAGCTCTAAGAGGGCATTATCTTTTAAATTAAGATTATTTATGATTGTTATCGCTTCTTGTTTTGCCGTTTGGATTCTTTTTTGTTTTTCTTGTTGATGCCATTCTGATGCCATTTTTCTTGCTTTTGACAGGGCGCGTTGCCAATTTCTTAAAAGTGCATTTCGTTGGCGCTTATTAAGTTTAATCTTCTTAAACCAGTTACTTAAGGTTGATCGCGGTATTTCTAATTTCTTTTCTATCTGACGAATAGAAAAACCTTGCTTTCTTAGCCCGATTGCTTTTTCTTTATATTTTGACCATCTTGAAATCATACTATACAGTATATTATCAATGGTACCATAAAAAAATGGTTTATGTTAATAAACATTTCAAATTAATTTAGTGGGCACACCAGGGATCGAACCTGGGACCTCGTAATTATCAGTTACGCGTTCTACCACTGAACTATGTGCCCGAATTTCTGAAAAATTATTTCAATAGCGCTTCGGCTTTTTCTATCTGGAATTTCAGCACGACCCCCGGAGATTCCAGCGTTTTTTTATTCATTGCCTGGTTTATGCTTCCAGTAAGGAATTTTATGGAAAAAATTACCGAAGAAATGACTATGATTAACATTAAAATGCCTATTCCCAAAAAAGTCAATTCTTTTTTATTCATTGTCATATTTTTGTTATTGGGAAAATATTTTTCCTTTGATTAAAATTTCATATTTATCGCCTTTTTCTTTAAGTTCCGAATAATTTATCCCGATAACATATTTTCCCCGTTCCATAAATTTCATAAGTTCTATGAAATCAGAATAACTGCCGCCGCTAGTCATCGTGAAATTATTCATTCCGGGAGAATTTTCCGTTCCGGAAATTTCAGATTCAAAAGCGAATCCGAAATCCATCTTTCTGTTTTTTGCAAAATTTTCCAGCGCTTTGGAGAATTTTATTATCTGATCTTTCGCGGGCAGGAAGCTCTCCAGTGTTCCGCGCAGATTGGTCGCTTTTTCGGCGTCAGTTTTCAGCGAGGCAAGGGATTCCATCGCATAAAGGCGGGCTGTCATGGCGCTGTTTTTTTCCCTTATTCCCTGGACTCTTCCGGAGATGTCGTTTCCTAAAAAGAGCAGAATAATCGCAAGAAACAGGATTATTCCTCCCGATATGCTCGCATTTTTTATAAGCCAATTTTTGAACTCCATATTTTTTTAAAAAAGATATAAGTTTGACAAAGATATGGATTAATCCTTATATTACCTTCTATGCCCCGTAGTGAAACTTCGGTTGTTGCTCAACATAAATAATAAATTTTTTCTGCGGCCGCAATATTAAAATAATAAATAAAATAATTATTAATCGAGAGCTCCGCAACGTTTATTTATGTTCGCCGAAGTTCTACTACGGGGTATATTATTATATTACATCAATTGTTGAATATGAACCAAGAAGCCAAATATTATAACGCGCTTAACATATTATATAAATGCAATTATTCAAAATTGCAGAAATCATTGGAAAAATGCGGTTCTTGGCAAAAAGCATGGGAAGCGGAAAGAGCCGGTTCAGATTTAGATGCGGAAAAGGAATGGCGCAGATTGGAAGACGGGGGGATTTCGCTTATTTTGAAAGATGACAACGGCTTTCCTTTGCTTTTGAAAGAAATATCTTTCTGTCCATTCGGGATTTATGTTTTGGGTGTTTTGAAGTTGCCGGAATTTCCGGTTGCGATAGTCGGAACAAGAAGGGCGACTCCGCGGGGAAAGGAGGCGGCGAAAGCGTTTGCTTTTAAACTGGGATCGGCGGGATTTGCCATAATAAGCGGTTTGGCGATGGGAATAGACGAGGCGGCTCACCAGGGGGCGCTTGATGGCGGCGGCAAGACAATAGCGGTATTGGGCACTCCGTTGGATAATATTTATCCGAAGCAGAATGAGGGGCTTGCAAAACGTATTTTAGAAAAAGGCGGGGCGGTTATTTCCGAATTTTCTTTGGGCAATGATTATCACCCGCAGAATTTTCTTATTAGAAACAGGATTATAAGCGGATTAACAAAGGCGGTGATTGTCATTGAAGCTCCGGAAAAGTCCGGCGCGCTGGCGACGGCAAGATTCGCTTTGGAACAGAACCGCGAGATTTTTGTCGTTCCCGGCAATATCGGCGCGCAAAATTATAAAGGTTCCCATGGTCTTATAAAGGCAGGCGCGGCGCTTGTTGAGGGACCGGAAGACATTTTGGATTTTTTTGATGTCAAAGTCGGGAAAAAAATGCCGGAATTGAAGGAGGCCGGCGGAGACGAAAATAAAATTTTATCTGTTTTAATGGAAAATGGAGGAGAATTGGCACCGGATAAAATTTTGGAAATGGCAGGTATTGATGCCGGAATTCTTAACAAGAATTTAGCCAAGCTCACTATAAAAGGTATAATAAAAGAAATTAACGGGAAATAT
>JBBUBH010000028.1:0-1127 GCA_038078395.1 Patescibacteria group bacterium | reverse complement strand
TATCGATTATTCCGGAAAACCAGCCGGAAGAAAGGTAGCGCGGATAAGAAAATATAAACAGCGTCTTGGCGAATTTATTTCCGAGCTTAATATAATTGGAATCCACTTCCAGGGCCGGCGGGGCGATGAAATTTATAAGATTTTTTTCGTTTTTTTCTTCCATATTGTTGTAATTTAGGGAGGTTCAACCTCCTGCAGGAGGTTGAACCTCTAAATAAGGATTATTTTTCTGTTATTCCGGAAACTTTTTTCTCGGTGGTGGCCGGATTATACAGATTATAAAAAAGTTCCAGCAATTCTTCTTTATTCAGAGGAACCGCCCTTAAACCGATCTGGTGCAAGCCGTTTATGACATGGTCTATTCTTTGTTCCAGTTGTTCCAATTGTTCTTTGAATTCCTTGTTTTCCTGATTTTCAGATTTTTTCTTTCCGAATAATCCGAGGATTTTATCGGACAGATCGGCCCCCGCTTTTGGAAGCTGGATGATATCATAAGGCACAACAATGAAAAATTGTTTCTGCATAATCGCATTTTGGGCGACAAGATTTTTTATAAATTCCCTATATTCCCGGATTTGATTTTTAAGCAATTCATTTTCTTCTTGAATTTCCCGCTCCCCGAGCTTTTCCAGATAATTTTCAATATTCAGTTTTCTTGAATGGATGAAAAATTGCACTGAAAAATCCAGGGAATTCAGGAATCCCTGGAAAGAATAAATTATCATTCCTTGTTCTTCTTCGGATTTAAGATTGAAATTAGTCCCGGAAACCAGAAGAATTTTCCTTAAATTGCCGTTTTTCAGCAATACCGTGTCATTTTCCACGGATTGGATGTCTATAAATTCTTGCGTGGGAACAGCTTCTTTTTTATTCAGCATATTGTTATTTTAGCGGTAATCAATTCTTTTTGCTAATTCCTTTTCTCCGGTTATTTTTCTCATCACTTCAAATCTTTCCTTGCTGCTTTTTTCTCTGTCCGTAATTGTCGGCTGGAAGGGCTTTTCTCTTTTTGGGACCGGATTTTTGCTGGTTTTCAGCTGATCCCAGAGGTCGTTCAGTTTGGATTTAAAAGGCGGCATTTTTAATTCCGGAATTCTGTATCCGGCTTCTTTTTCCATTTTTTCTTT
>JBBUBH010000027.1:0-5171 GCA_038078395.1 Patescibacteria group bacterium | reverse complement strand
CAGTAAGTTTCTTATTTTACTTTTCCTTGCATAATTTTTTTGTGTAAGTTTGATAGAACAAATAAGTCAGGTCGAAATTAAAAAAAATATGTAAGGGCAGAAATATGGCAAAGAAATTATATGTAGGAGGATTATCTTACGATACCTCCGAAGATACTTTGAAGAGCACATTTTCAGAAGCCGGAACCGTTGAAACAGCGGTAGTCATCAAAGACAAGATGACCAACCGTTCAAAGGGATTCGGTTTCGTTGAAATGTCCTCTGAAGAAGAAGCTCAGAAAGCCGTTGAAATGTTCAATGGAAAAGAGCTGGAAGGGCGCCGCCTTACGGTTAATGAAGCTCGCCCGATGGAATCTCGTCCAAGGCAGGGTGGATTTGGCCGCGGAGCTGGCGGAGGAGGCCGCGATTTCGGCGGCGGTGGTGGCCGCAGGAATAGCTGGTAAGCGGCAATTAGTCGCGAATAAAAAATGTCCCCGTTTAAACGGGGACATTTTTGTCCCGATGCACTATTTATATTTTTTAATAATGAAATCGGGATCCCGACTTTACGTCGGGATTGTTTTTATTTTTTTCCTCCGGAGGAGGATCCGCTCATCGAGTCCGAGACTCTCAGAGTCGAATGACCTTTGGCGGAAGCTTTTAACTTACGTCCACATTTTATACAAGCTTTAACTCTGCCCGGTTTTCCGGGAATTCTTGCCCATTGCAAATTAGGCTGTTTCTTAGTCGTGTTTGTCGGATTGTAGTGGCCGCGGAGCAGTCTGCGTGTTCCGCCCATCAGATAACTTTTACCGCAAATAGCGCATTGCCTCATATAAAAATATATATTATATGATTTGCAAAATTAAATCAAGCGGGCTATATTATTATCAGATATTTTCAATTGCAATAAGGAGAGGTAATGGACAAGAAAAGACGGGATATCGCCAAAGCGCTAGGGGCTAATTTATTCGTAGAGCTTTTCGGAGATAATATCGTTTTCCATTTTTTCGGCGGCGATGGCAAGATAATTGATACAAAAATAATTTTAGCTGTAAAAGGACCGGGAAATAATTTAAGAGAATTTGGCGTTGCTTATGGAGCGGATATTTATCACTGTTTCTGTTTAGGCAATGAATTATGCAGGGATTTTGTAAGGAGAGTTTTTGCTTTTAAGGCAGTGCCAAATGAGGGCGGTTGCGGTATATCCGTGACTTTTTATTGCAGAAAGTAAAAAAAGAGAACCATCCCGCACATAACCTATGTGCGGGATTTTTTATTGTGATTTTTATTTATTTCCGTTAAAATTTGAATTATGCCTTCTGATACCACCCAGCAGATAAAGGATAAATTGGATATTGTTGATTTTCTTAAACAATATCTGGAACTCAGGTCGGCCGGAAAAAATTTTAAAGCGCTCTGTCCGTTTCATAAGGAAAAAACTCCTTCTTTTATGGTTTCTCCCGACCGTCAGGCATGGCATTGTTTCGGTTCTTGCGGAGAGGGTGGGGACATCATTAAATTTTTGATGAAATATGAAAATCTTGAATTTTATGACGCCTTGAAGATTTTGGCGGAAAAAGCCGGCGTGGAATTGAAAGATTATGCCAACCGAGACTTTAAATCTTTTAACGCGCTTTATGTTCTTATGGCTGACGCAAAAGATTTTTTCCGGGATAATCTTTTTAAGTCCCGGCAGGTGCTGGACTATCTGAAAGAACGCGGTCTTATGGAAGAGACCGTCAGGGAATTTGAACTGGGGCTTGCGCCTGACGGTTCGGATATTCTGACGCGTTATCTCTTAAAAAAAGGTTATAAAATTGAAGATATTGAAAAAGCCGGTCTGACAATAAAAACGGAAAGAGGCACTTACTGGGACCGATTCCGTTCCCGCCTGATGTTTCCTATTTATAATCATATTGGAAAAGTTGTGGCATTTACTGGACGGGTTTTGCCTTGGAATGATAATTCAAAAGTTGGAAAATATGTTAACAGTCCTGAAACGCCGATTTTTCAGAAATCAAAAGTTTTATACGGGTTTCATAAAACTAAGAATGATATACATAAAGCGAATTCGGTTGTGCTTGTTGAGGGGCAGATGGATTTTTTGATGATTTGGCAGGATGGCGTGAAAAATGCTGCGGCAACTTCCGGAACAGCTTTGACCGAAGAACATTTGAAAATATTAAGACGGCTTACAGACGAATTAATTTTAAGTTTTGATGCTGACGAAGCCGGGCAGGCAGCTGCGGAAAGGGCTATGGATCTTGCCGGCGCGAATGATTTTTCAGTGAAGTTTCTGGTGATAGATGATAAAAAATTTAAGGACCCTGCGGATGTTGTTAAAAGCGGCCCAGGAAAGATTAAGGAACTGGCTGATAAATCAAAATCTGCTATGGAATATCTGTTTTATAAATATATAAAAAATATTCCGGATGACCAGAAATTAAAAAAGAACAATATCCGCATTGTTCTTTCAAAGATTAAAAATTTATCAAGCGCGATTGACAGAAGTCATTGGCTGAAAAAATT
The DNA here is from genome assembly GCA_038078395.1 of Patescibacteria group bacterium. Taxonomy (GTDB): domain Bacteria; phylum Patescibacteriota; class Minisyncoccia; order UBA6257; family 02-FULL-45-10c; genus JBBUBH01. The sequence goes on along the minus strand of JBBUBH010000027.1, from coordinate 2,660 downwards.
AGCTGAACTTGTTAATATTGATGAGAAGTCATTATTTGAAGAAATGGATGCGATCAAGTCTGATTTTATAAAAAAGAGCCCTGTTCCATCAGGAGAAGAAATAAAAGAGGAAGTGTCATCGCACCGCGATCTTATAATTCAGCGGCTTTTTGGAATTTTTCTTTATAAAAATAATCTGAAAGCGCTTAATGATTATACTAAATATTTTCCGGAAAGATACGCGGAGATTTATAAGAATATTGAAAACGAGAAAGATGCGCCTGACAGCATAAAAGATATGATAAACACAATTAATCTTCGTTTCAGTTTTGAAAATCAGAATTTGGACGATGAAAAGCTGAATAAGGAACTTAAAATGCTGGAAAGGGGATTAAAAATGGAATTTTTAAATGACAGGCAGAAAGAATTAATAAAGCTTAGGAATATAGCTGAAAAAAATGGCGATAAGGAAAATGAAAAAAAATATCTTGATGAATTTGCCGTCGTTTCAAAAGAATTATATACTATAAAGACCATTTTTTAATTTTAAGAGTTATAAATAGGATGTTAAGAAAAAAGAAAAAAGCGGGTAAATCTAAAAAAATAAAAAAAAATCGCAAACCGGCGTATGGAAAAAAGTTGTCCGGAAAATTAAAAAAAGGCAAAAAACCGGCCAAAATTTCCAAAGAAGAAAAAATTAAATCGGAATCGGAAAATAGTTTGCAGGAACTTATTAGCAGGGGGCGCAGCAGGGGGTTTGTGACTGATACAGAGGTTTTGTATTTTTTTCCGCGGGTTGAAGACAATGTGGATTTTTTGGAGAAAATTTATAAAGATCTTGAAGAAATTGGCATTAAGGTTATTGACACAAGCCAGCTGATTGACGTTCAAAAAGAAGGGGAGCCGGAAAAAGAATTAAAATTCGGGATAAAAATGGATGAATTTCCCGATTCAGTGCAGACCTATCTTAAAGAAATCGGCAGGACCGAACTTCTGACTACTGAAGAGGAAAAAGAACTCGCAAAAAAAATTGAAAAAGGAGATGAAGAAGCAAGGCAGAGATTTATCAGGGCCAATCTCAGGCTCGTGGTTTCCATTGCTAAAAGATACGTCAACCGCACTCCGCATCTTTCTATTTTGGACCTTGCTCAGGAAGGGAATATCGGGCTTGCCCGCGCGGTAACGAAATTCGATTATCGGAGAGGATTTAAGTTTTCAACTTATGCGACCTGGTGGATCCGGCAGGCGATTACTCGCGCTTTAGCTGATCAGTCCAGGACTATCCGCATCCCTGTTCATATGGTGGAAACGATTTCCAAATATACACAGGCAAAGCGCCGGCTGATGCAAGAGCTTGGCAGAGAACCGCTTCCGGAAGAAATTTCAATTGAAATGGGAATTCCGATAGAAAAAATCCACCACATCCAGAAAATTTCCCAAGAAGTCGTTTCGCTTGAAGCGCCGGTCGGCGAGGAAGACGATGAGTCATCGCTTTCTGAATTCATTGAAGACATACATAGTTTGACTCCGTCGCAGATCGCTTCGCACGCGCTTCTTAAAGAAAAGATAAAAGAAATTCTGGTTGACCTCACTCCGCGTGAGCAGAAAATACTCCAGATGAGATTCGGACTGGAAGACGGCGTTACTCATACTTTGGAAGAAGTCGGAAAGGAATTCAGCGTTACTCGCGAGCGCATCCGTCAGATTGAAGCAAAGGCTTTGAGTCGTATCCGCCAGCATGGGAAATCTTCCACTTTGGAGGGATACTAAAATAGTCAAAAGTTATAAAGTCTAAAGTCCATAAAGTTTAAAGTCCGCAAAGTCTATAAGGTCATAAAGTAAAGATGTAAAATCTAAAAATCAGACAAGGGCTGGTTTTTAGGGTATAAGTATGCTATACTATATTTAAGTGAATATAGGTTGATTTTAGGGTAGAAATTAAAGGGAAAGCTTATTCAAGTAAGCTTTTTTATTACTTATGATGAATATATTGGGTAAATTTAAGGCTAAATTAGCCGTAGGCACGGCTGTTTTGGCTATGTCGGCGGTTCCTGTAATTCCGGCTTCAATGGGCGGGATAGCGATTGTTTATGCGGCAGAAAGCGTTAATTTGCAGGTGGAAAATCCGGGTCTTTTGCCGACCAACCCTTTTTATTTTCTTAAAAGTTTTTCAAGAAAAACCCAGCAAGCGCTGACTATTAATACGATTAAAAAGGTTGATTTGGAGCTGGAAATTCTGAATCAGAAAGCCGCAGAAATTCAGCGATTGTATGGCATTATGCCCGATAATACTGACGCGCTTATTAATGCTCTCGGTCTTTATCAATATAATATCAATAATCTGAAAAATCTTTCCGCTAAATTCGGCAGCGTGAGCAGGGATTCAAATTTTGATAATTTAGCCGTTAAGCTTGTCAGTTATAGCGTCAATCATCTGGAATTATTTGATGAGATGAAAACTGCGGCGGATATCCAGTTTAAAGAAAAGTTAAATAATTTGCAGGAAGATTTAAGCGTTATAATGGCATCGGCTATTCAAGTGGAAGGAGCTGATAAATTTGCAAACCAGTTTTTGAATGTTTTAGGCGGTTTAAGCGATGATGCCATAAAAGAATTAAGAGCTGTGGAAATTATTGATTATTTTTCGCAGCAACTGCCGGCTGATTCTTCTGAAAAACAAT
>JBBUBH010000026.1:0-6988 GCA_038078395.1 Patescibacteria group bacterium | reverse complement strand
GAATGACGGAAAAGTTTCCAATATCGGCTATGTGAACATAGCCGTGGAAGATCCTCCTCCGCCGAAAGGCCCGCCGGTTATTGATTTAAGAATTAATAATTTGAAAAATGAACGGATTTCTCTCGGAGCGCCGGCCGAATATGTTGTTTCTTGGGACGTGAAAGATGCCGATTCTTGCGTGGCATCGGGATCTTGGGCGGGAAATAAATTTTTAGGCGGAGCGGAAAAATTCGTTTCTTCAGTTAAAAAAGATTTTATTTATACCCTTACCTGTGTTGGCAAGCTCGGCACCAGCATAAAAACTATCAATCTTAAAGTGGCGGAACTTCCAGTTTGCGATTTTTCCGCTTTGCCATTTGTGATTAATAGGAGTTCGGTTTTGAATAGGCAGTCGGCGTTGAGTTGGAAATGCCAATATGCCAACAGCTGTTCTATTTCTCCGGAAGTTGAAATTGGCGGAGCTACATTCGGATCAACGAGAGTTTCTCCGCTGGTAACTACAAAATATGTTTTGACTTGCAGTAATCTTGAAGGAAGAAGCTCTTTTGAGCAATTAGTGGAGGTAAAATAGAAGTTATTCGCCGTTTTCTTTCTACCGGCACCGCCCCGCTAAGCGGGGCTACGCCCCCAGCCGGACTTGTTTTCAGCAAGATCCAAGCCCCGGCTGGGTCCGTACCTGCCTGCCGGCAGGCAGGGTTGCCGCGCAAAAGAAGCCGGCGAATTTGGAGTTTTATTTGACGATAGCGATTTTTTAAAGTATTTTTTATATAGTTTGTTCTTTGAAAAGTTGGGAAAAGAATGGCAAAGCCGGAATGGGTTGCGGTTTTTGATTTTGACGGGACTTGTATATCCCATAGCCGCAGATCTCTTTGCGATGTGATACGCCTTAACGGCGGATTGACTAAGCGGTGCCGTTTAATGGCAAAAGGAATGGTTGAGTATTATTTTTCTTTAATACACGATGGCAATTTTACCGAAGAACACGGCTGGAAATGGCTTTTAGATACAATCGATCTTTATATCGAATCGCATCTTACGGTTTCTAAAATGGAAAAAATTTTACAGACAGTTAGGTTGCGGGATGGAGTAGAAGACTGTTTGAAAATGTTGAGGGGGCGGAATATTCCGGTGGCGATTATTTCTTATGGATTTTTGCAGTTCATTGAAATAACGCTTAAGGTGAATAAAGTGTCCCATTTTGTGGATGACATTTATGGAACGAAATTCAAAATCAATAAAAAGGGGCTGGTTGTAGGTTTTGAAGAAAAGACGGTTGTTTTGCCGGAAAGGAAGGGTATATTTTCAAAATTATTTGCTGATAAATATGGTGTTGCCCGAGAAAATATCCTAGCAGTTGGGGATTCCAGCGGAGACAGGGAGTTGGGATTCCTGAAAGAAAACCGTTTCGGAATCACTGAAGATCCTCGGAGAAAAGAAGAATTGGAAAAATTTATGGGAACAGTGGCTGTCACAAAAACCTTTGATCCGGTTACAGAATGGTTTGAAAGAAAGATTGAAACGCCGTTTTCTTTGCCGGCAGAATCGGCAGACGGAATTTTCTGCGCCAATTCTGATTGTGGAAAAGATGGGAAAATTTGTTCTGATTGCGGAAATTTTATGCCTAAGATTGAGAAAATCGGAAATTAAGATATGTATATGAATCGTCCCGCTTAGCGGGACGATTTTTTTATGTTATTGACAAAAACAATTTTATCGTCTATACTTATAATAATGATTGATTTATGTCCGCTCGCGAGCGGACATTTGTTTAAAATTAATGCAAAATTTAAAAATCAAAATTTAAAATATAGGCATTCGCTTTTAGCGAAATAAATTAAAAAATTATTTTTTAATTTTACATTGTCATTTTTCATTTTGATATTTACATTTTACACCCTTATTCATGTTCAATTTAAAAGAATTAAAAAAAGCGGTTGATCAGATTGCCGAGGAAAAAGGTCTTGATGCCGCCAAAGTCCTCGAGGCGATGGAAAATTCCATTGCCAACGCCTATAAAAAAGAATATTGCGAAAAAGGCGAGATGGTGCGGGCGAAATTCAACCTGAAAACAGGCGACCTTAAATTTTGGAAAGTTATGACCGTGGTTGATGAAACAACGGTAAGAATAGTTGAGGAAGATGAGGAATCTCCCGATGCCGAAAAAAAGTTTGAGAAAAGGGACGATGCGATAGCCGATTTCGGGACATCGGAAACAGTTCTGCCGAGATATAATTCCAGCCGGCATATTTTTCTGGAAGAAGCTAAAAAAGACAAGCCGGACGCGAATCTCGGGGATGAATTATTGTTCCCGCTTGAAGTTCATGAAGAGTTTGGCCGTATTGCGGCACAGGCCGCGAAGCAAGTTCTGCTCCAAAGATTAAGGGAAGCGGAGCGGTTTTCCATTTTAGAGGAATATCAGGGAAAAATCGGGGAAATTGTCAGCGGAATTATCCAGCGGTTTGACAGGGGCAGTATTTTCGTTGATCTTGGCCGTGTAACCGGAATAATGTTTTATAATGAATCAATTCCGGGCGAACATTATAATGTCGGAAACAGAATGCGTTTTTATGTTTTAAACGTCCAGGAAGAAACAAGGATTCCGGGAATTATTTTAAGCCGTTCGCATCCGAAATTCGTCAGCCGGCTTTTTGAGCTTGAAGTTCCGGAAATTACTGATGGAACTGTTGAAATAAAAGCCATTTCCCGCGAGCCGGGAAGCCGGACAAAAATTGCCGTTGCTTCCAGCGTTGAGGGAATTGATCCTGTTGGGTCATGTGTCGGTCAGCGCGGCACGCGTGTTATGTCTGTCAGTAATGAACTTGGCCAGGAAAAAATAGATATAATTGAATGGTCTGAAAATGATGAAAAATTTATTGCTAATTCTCTTTCGCCGGCTAAAGTGAACCGCGTAGAGGCATTGCCGCGCCGGGAAGCGAGGGTTTTTGTTCCCGACGATCAGTTAAGTTTGGCTATCGGAAAAAATGGGCAGAATGTCCGCTTAGCCGCCAAACTTACCAGTTGGAAAATAGATGTCCGTTCGCAGGCAAAGCCCGATGAAGTGCTGGAAGGAGGGGTGGCTGAATCGCCTGCCGATAATTCTGTTTTTGAGGAAGTGAAAGAAGAAGAATAATTAATTAAAATAATGCCAACAATGCGAACATATGCGAATGCCGCGAAAAATCTTCGTAGATTCGCATGATGTTTGTAGTTTTGCATCGCTTGCGTAAGCATATGAAATACACGTCAAAAAGATTGCCGGAGTCGGTTGTTGAACTGGAAGCGGTTTTGGGTCACCAGGAATTTTTGGATTTTTATCAGCCGGTTTTTAATCATGCCCTTGAGCATGTGGAATTAAAGGGTTTTCGTCCGGGGACTGCGCCGAAAGATCTGGCTGAAAAAATGGTTGATAAGGAAAAAGTTTTCCATGAAGCCGCTTCTGAGGCGGTCCGAAACACTTTAAAAAAAATAATGGAGGAAAATGACTGGCAATTCATTGACCAGCCGAATATAGAAATTTCTGAAACTAATCCGCAAGCCGATATCGGGCTGAAATTCAAAGCTAAATTATCTATTTTTCCAGAAGTGAAATTGGGCAATTATCAGAAGATTGCTAAAAAAATTATTAGCGGTGGAAAAGAAATTTTAATCAGCGATGAAGAAATAAAAAAATCAATTGATTGGCTTTTGAATTCCCGCGCTAAACTGACGAGAGTGAACCGCGAAGCGAAAAAAGGCGATGTGGCGGATATTCATTTTTCCGGATTTGTTGACGGAAAAAATTTAGAGGGGGCGACTGGCGGGCATGATCAGTTTGTCCTGGGAGAGGGAAAATTTATTCCGGGATTTGAAGATAATATCGTTGGCCACAAGGAGAATGATAAATTTGAATTTTTAATAAATTTTCCGGGAGATTATTGGAAAGAAGATTTGAGGAATAAAAAAGTTGATTTTAAAGTTGAAGTCCGCGGAGTTTTTGAACGCGCTTTGCCGGAACTTAATGATGAATTTGTAAAAGGAATCGGAAAATTTGAAAATGTTGAAAGTTTTAAGATAAATGTCAGAGAAGGGCTTTTGCAGGAGAAAAAATCCAAAGAAAAAGAAAGAATTCGCTTGAAAATTTTGGAAGAAATAATCAAAGATTCAAAAATAGAATTGCCGAAAGTTATGGTGGAACGGACTCTTGAGAATATGATTGAGGAATATAAAAATTATTCCCAAAGATTAAATAAAATAAAACAAGAAGATGATGCTGATTTAAAAAAACGCTTGGAAGAAAGGGCAAAAAATAGCGTTGCCACTAATTTGGTTTTGTATCAGATATCTAAAGAACAGAATTTGGAACCGGCATCCGAAGAAGTTGAAAAAGGAATAAATGATTTTTTGAATCATTCCCGGCTTTCCGGCCATCCGGCCGATAAAATTGACCCTGGGCATCTTTATGATTATATTTATGGTGAGCTTAAGAATAAAAAGGTCTTTGAGTATTTAGAAACATTAAAATAATGAACAACGAATATTTAATTCCGACAGTAATAGAAAAAAGTCCCATGGGCGAAAGGGCTTATGATATTTATTCCCGCCTTTTGAAGGAGCGGATTATATTTTTAACTGGCCCGATTTCCGATGCGGTAGCGAATACGGTTATTGCCCAGCTTTTATTTTTAGAGCATGAAGATCCCAAAAAGGATATTAAATTGTATGTTAATTCTCCGGGCGGTTCGGTGACCGCCGGTTTGGCGATTTATGACACGATGCAATATATTAAGCCGGATGTTTCTACGATTTGCGTGGGAATGGCGGCTTCAATGGGAGCGGTTCTTCTGGCGGCGGGAGCAAAGGGAAAGCGCATTGCGCTTCCGAATTCGGAAATTTTGCTCCATCAAGTGATGGGCGGAACCGAAGGGCAGGCGGTGGAAATTGAAATTGCCGCCAAGCATATTTTGAGGATAAAGGATCGTTTGAATCAGATTCTTGCCAAGCATACGGGCCAGCCATTCGCAAAAGTTGAAAAAGACACAGACAGGGATTTTCATCTGACCGCTCAGGAGGCGAAAGAATATGGGGTGGTTGACGAGATAATCAAATCAAGAAATGCAAAATAAATAAAAATCTCCCTTAATGGGAGATTTTTATTGCAAAAATTGGCGATTTCCGTTAAATTTTATAATAGGAATCTTGAAAGGAGAATAATGTGGTAATCGGAGACCTCCGCTGTTACTGGATGCATTACAGGATTTTTTATGAAAATGGCGGAAGTGATAATCTGGTTAATATCCTTGAATGCTGCATGGGCGAACACAAAGACGGATTGATTTTTAAAGGCAAGGGGAAGTATGGCGGGCAAGTTTTTGTGCTCAAATGCGATGAAGACGATTGCTGTTATAAAAGATCGGCGGATTTGGAAGAAAAAAATGTCGGCTGGATTTTTTGGGGGATATTAGAAGCGTGTGATTCTTGATATTAATTATGGATAGTCAAAATAGTCCCTATTTCACAATAGGGATTTTTTATTTATAATATAAGAATGAATAATGGATTATTAGTTCGCGGGGTTGTGGAATTGATAGAAAAAGATCATTTGGAAGAAGTTATTAAAGGCGGCAAGAAATTGCGGGTAAAATTCGGCATTGATCCGACTGCGCCGGATTTGCATTTGGGGCATACTGTTCCGATAAGAAAACTAAGGCAATTTCAGGATGCCGGACACCAGGCGGTTCTTATTATAGGCGATTTTACTGCCCGTATTGGTGATCCTACGGGCAGATCGGAGGAGCGCAAGCCGCTTAGTGAAAAAGAAGTTAAAATAAATTTTAAAGAATATTTGAAGCAAGTAAGCAAGATTTTGAATATAAAAAAATTAGAAGTTCATTATAATAGCGAATGGTTTTTAAAAGAGGGAGTGGCGCCTATATTGGAATTATCCAGAGCCGGAACCATACAGCAGGTTCTGCATCGGGCTGATTTTAAGAAGAGGATTGAGGAGGGCCATGACATAACAATGCTGGAAATGATGTATCCGCTTTTCCAGGGCTATGATTCGGTAAAAGTGAAAGCTAATTTGGAGATTGGCGGAACAGATCAGAAATTCAATTTATTGATGGGGAGGAGGGTTCAGCGGCATTTTGGCATGCCGGAGCAGGATGTGATGATGTTGCCTCTTTTGGAAGGAACAGATGGCGTTAAAAAAATGGGCAAGAGCCATGGCAATTATGTCGGAATAAATGAAAAGCCGGAAATTATGTTCGGCAAGATAATGTCCGTTCCGGATAATTTAATTGTTAAATATGTTGAACTTTTAACGGACTTGGATTTGGATAAAATGTCAGCTGAAACAAAAAAAGATCCGCGGGCTGCGAAAATGGTATTAGCCAGAGAAATAATCGGAATGTACCACAGTAAATCTGCTGCTAAAAAAGCCGAAGGAGAATTTATTCGGGTAGTGTCTAATAAAGAAGCGCCCAGTGAAGTCCAAAGTCAAAAGTTAAAAGTCAAAAGTTTGCCGTTGGTTGATTTATTAATAGAAACTAAAATGGCTTCAAGTAAAAGTGAAGCGCGGCGATTGATTGAGCAGGGTGGTGTTAAAATAAATGGAGAAAAACAAGATGAGTCGTCAAAAATAATCGGACTAGAAAAGGAAATTTTGCTTCAAGTTGGCAAGCATAAATTCTTGAAAGTTTTGAATAAATAGATTAAACTATTTTCAGATCTTGATATAGAAAACAACGGGGGGCGGAATGAAGAAAAGAGTGCGTCGCAGGCTTGATATTGCCGGGAAAGTTCGTGAATTGAGAAATTGGCTCGGTGGCAGGAGATCGGTAGTTAGGATGATGGATGCCGCTTCGCCTTCCAGTTTAAAGCGCTGGGAACGGCGCAAGTGCAAACCGCTTCGCGCTCATGTTCGGTCAGTGAATGAGGCATATGCAATAGCAAAAAGAATGAGCCGTAAATCAAGCAAAAAACTCCACTAAGTGGAGTTTTTTATTTGGAG
>JBBUBH010000025.1:0-4232 GCA_038078395.1 Patescibacteria group bacterium | reverse complement strand
GAATGTTTGCCGAACCACATTTTGTAAGATTTAGACACAAATCAATATGAATGTTTGCCGAACCACATTTTGTAAGATTTAAATACAAACTAAACACAAATGTTTCACAAAATGTTTCACACAACTGAGATAACTAGCGGGCTGTATATTTCTTAAGCAATCCGGCAACCGATAAACCATTGCCGAATTACTTACCCCAATATAATCAATAAAACAATAAATAATAACTAGTAGGGGATATAGCCGTGAATACTACCAATGTTTCACAAACACACAATGTTTCACACCATTTGGTTTATCCTGTCAATGACGAGAGGTAACAAAAAGCCCCGCCAAGCAGGGCTATATATTATGCATTACAGATATTCGTATTTCCGTCTGATTTCAGATAAATCTCTGTATCTATTGGATCGTTTTTTATTCCTTCTCCGATTTATTTCACTCAACCTTCCCATTTCTTTCCAATTGAACAAAGAAGGAATATATATGCCAAAATATCCTAATTTCAGCGCCGGAACCATATCATCAAGGTAAGTGTCCCCAACAGAATAATAAAGTTTGTCATCTCCGTATTTTTTGCGAATTTCCTCAAAACATTTATCCTTTGCATCTTCCGCAATAATAAATCCTTTGCAATATTTCAGAATTCCCGCCTTCTTTAAAGCATCTATTTTATCGCCTTGGACCTCTTTATCGCCCTTTGTCAGGATAATTATGATATCACCCCTTTTATTCAAGAATTTACACAAGGGAAGGAATGAGGGCTTGATTTTCCTCAGATATCTTCTTTTATTGAAAACTTCCAAGCCTATTTGGAAAATTTTACTGGCTATTTTCCTGTCGACTTTCACTCCGGCTTCTTTACAGAGGATTTTATATATCCTTACCAGAGAAGTAGGGAAGCGGTTCTTGGCATAAAAAAACGGTTTCCCATTTTTAGGATTTATCTCATAAATCATTTCACGGTCCAATTTATTATGCCTTAGCCTGATCTCATGTTCTGACGGCGCTTTATTGCCCAGAACTTCTATCATTAGGCTGCATGCATTTTCAAGGGGTTTTCTGTATAAATCGAGCGTATTCATTCCCGTCCCGTCAAGATCAAAAACCCAGACCTTGTTGGCCATACCGGCCTCTTATGCGATTTTCAAAAAATATTTGCTACTTAAAAAATAATCCTTTTGGGATTATTTTTCAAGTAAAATTTATTTTAGTGCGCGCTGAGGGAATTGTCAGCACAAAGCTGATCCGCCTCGGGCGGAAACCCATCTCAATATCTTTCTATTAATTTTTATTTGTGGACGGTACAGGGATTGAACCTGTGACCTTCTCGGTGTAAACGAGACGCTCTACCATTGAGCTAACCGTCCATACGCGCTCAAATCAAAGAATAATCCATTTTTAATGAATCGTGAAGTCCTTATTGCAATATAAAATCCCCAACTAAATTTGGGGATTTTTGTATTTTTTCACTATAATCCTTTTTTTCACTCCGGCATCCGTATTCAAAGAAAGAATTACCGTAAGAATAGATTCTTTATCGCTGATGCGGTCAAGGTTCATTTCAGAAACATAGTTTTCATTCGGCCCGCCCTTTGCCCACGTTCCGTCATTCTGCTGCAAATAAACAGTCATAGTGGAAGCGCCCGGCCCCTTCCTCCTCATCAAAACTTTCAGAATCACTCCCTCATCCAGAACATTGAATGTTCCCATCCCTTCAAAATCAAATTCTGATTTTGTATTGACGAAAAAACGGAACTCATAAATCCGGATATTGCGGGCTTGTTCCTGATCAGGACGATCTTTGGCTTCAATCCAATCAGCATTAAGCTCTAGCGGATTATTGTCTTCCATAACCAGCTCCGACGAACCATTTAAATAACTACTGATAGCTTAAACTAAACAAAAAATCCCGTAAAGGATTTAACTTTCGACTTTATGGACTTTTTCCTCCGAAGGAGGATCCGCCTTCGGCGGAGACTACTAATCTCCATCCTCAATTTCCAAAGTAACCCTGATAAGCGCGTAAAGCTCTTCCGGATCTTTTTTATATAATTCCAAAAACTGCTCTTTATTGGCTTTAAACAAATTCTCAAAATCTTCGGCATAATGTTCTGCCCATCTAATTGGTTCTAAATTTGAACGCTTCATCACCCCAATCTCAATGGCGGTGTATATTTTCATCTCCTCGGCGGATCTGGATTCTATTTTTTTATTATTATCGAATTTTTCTTGAGACATCCCAGTCGCTACAATTGCGATTGCAATTTATTTTGACGCGCAATTATTGATTAATAAATTATAGCCTTTTTAATTAATTTAAACCTTAATACTTTTATTTGCAATAAATTGAGTCAAAACTATCGCAATTATAGCACTGGGCATAAATTTATTATATCAAATTGTCGGCACGGCAGGGATCGAACCTGCGACCCGCGACTTATAAGATCGCCGCTCTACCACTGAGCTACGTGCCGATATTAAGTTATTTTTATATAATAAATCAAAAAACCATCAATTGTCTACAAGTAGTTTTATTATTAAGCCAATAATAATTTTAAATTATTTTTTAAGATTTAAAATTAAAAATAACAATATAAGCGAGCTATATAATTTGAATGAATATTGCGAAGCGATAGTTAGAAAATAATGAGCGAATAAAAAATTTTTCGGGCGCCCAGGAAGAATGACTAGGGCGAAAAATTTTTGTCAATGAGCGAATATATTTTCTCTATCGCGAAGCATTATGAATGAAAATTATATAGCGAGCGGCTTCAAATTGAATCCTTTTATTATTTTTTCAAATTCATCTTTTTCCAAAGTTTCTTTTTCAAGCAATGCTTTCACTATTTCATCAAGAACTTTCCGGCGGGAACCGATAACTTTTCTTGCAATAGCATGCGCCCGGTCAATAATTTTTTTTATTTCCTCATCTATTTTTGATGCCACGGCTTCCGAATAATTTTTTTCACTGGCTATCTCCTTTCCCAAAAAAACAAGTTCGTGCGATTCTCCGAAAGTTTGCGGCCCTAATTCCTCGCTCATCCCGTATTGCGTCACCAGCGCCCTCGCCAATTTCGTTGATTCTTTCAAATCGCTTGACGCGCCGGTGGACATTTCGCCAAAAACATTTTTTTCCGCCACAAATCCGCCAAGCGCAACCGCAATCTCAGCGACAAACTGTGATTTATTATGCAAATGAAGTTCTTCCATTGGAAGCTTTAATGTATATCCGCCTGCGTGCCCGCGGCTGATAATGGAAATCTTATGCACCGGATCGGAATCTTTCAAACTGGCAGCCACTAATGCATGCCCGGCCTCATGGTAAGCAATAATTTTCCTTTCATTTTCATTGATAACCCTGCCTTTCCTTTCCGGCCCCAATAATACTTTCTCCATAGAATTATAAAGATCATCCTGGGCAATAATCTTATTATTATTGCGTGCCGCCAAAATTGCCGATTCATTCATCAGATTAGCCAAATCCGCTCCGGAAAATCCCGGCGTCCGGATCGCAACTTTGCTTAAATCAACATCATTACTGAACGGCTTGCCCTTGGAATGAATTTTTAAAATCGCTTCACGGTCTTTTATGTCCGGCAAATCCAAAAATACGCGCCGATCAAATCTTCCAGGACGAAGAAGCGCCCTGTCTAGAATATCCGGACGATTGGTAGCCGCCAGAACAATCACATTAGAATCCCTTTCAAAACCGTCCATCTCAACAAGAATCTGATTAAGCGTCTGCTCCCGTTCATCATGCCCGCCACCAAGTCCGGCTCCGCGTTCCCGTCCAACTGCATCAATTTCATCAATAAAAAGAATGGACGGCGCCGCTTTTTTCGCAATCTGGAAAACATCCCTCGTCCGCGCCGCACCAACGCCCACAAACATTTCCACAAATTCGGAAGCGGAAATAAAAAAGAAAGGAACCCCGCTTTCTCCGGCAGTGGCGCGCGCCAAAAGCGTCTTGCCCGTGCCGGGCGCGCCAACCAAAAGCACGCCCCTCGGAATGCGAGCGCCCATTTCCAAAAATTTTTTAGGATTTTTCAAAAAATCAACAACTTCTTCAAGCTCCTGTTTAGCTTCTTTTAATCCGGCGACATCTTTAAAAGTTACACGGTCTTTTGAAGATCCGAACATTTTCAAATTGGATCGGCCAAAATTAAAAGCCTGATTTGCTCCGCCCTTGGCCTGCCGGAAAATATACCAAAACATCGCGCCGATTATCA
>JBBUBH010000024.1:8952-10554 GCA_038078395.1 Patescibacteria group bacterium | reverse complement strand
CGGATTTCAATGAAAAATTCGCTTTTTATCCGCTGCAACTCCAGCCGGAAATTTCCACCATGCTTATGGCGCCTCTTTATACAGACCAAATTACCAATATCCGCCACATCGCCAGATCATTGCCGATGGAATTCAAACTTTATGTGAAAGAACATTTTAATATGTTCGGCTTCCGTCCAAGATCATATTATAAGGAGCTTCTTAAAATTCCTAATGTAAAACTTATTGACCCCGTATTCCCCGGATTTGACCTGATTCAAAATGCAAAATTAATTTTTGTACTCACGGCAACCACGGGCTGGGAAGCAATATTCCTGAAAAAACCGGTAATTTCATTCGGCGAAATTTTTTATAACGCACTTTCAGTGGTCAAAAAATGCCGTAGTTTTGAAGAACTTCCTTATATAATCAAAAAACAATTAGAAAATTTTCAACACAACGAAGAAGAATTAATAAACTTTATCAGCGCAATACTGGAAGATTCCGTCCATGCCGATATCTATACTTTATGGGAAAAAGATATGAGCGATGAGCGGCTCGCGAAAGAAGATTCCGGCCTGAAAATGCTGGCCGAAAATATCGCCAAAAAAATGGGTGTTATTTAATATATTCTCTGAACGCAGTCGAAGAGTTACATTAATATAATCCTTCAACAAGTTCAGGAAATAAAATTATGAATTCTAAAAAAGTAATAATAATCGGAGCGGGAATGTCCGGACTCGGCGCCGGAATAAAACTTCAGGAAAACGGATTTGACTGCATAATCCTGGAAGCGGAAAAAGAACTTGGCGGATTGGCAGGTTATTTTGAAAATCAAGGAAAATATTTTTCTCTTGGCTATCACCACATCCTCTATCGGGACAAACCCCTCCATTCCGCCCTAAAACAAGCCGGCCTATGGGATAAAATCTCATGGAAAAAAATAAATACCCTTTTTGTAATAAAAAATAAAGTATACAACCTTATAAATCCTTTTGATTTCCTGAAAATGCCGATGACCTTCAAAGACAAATTATATTTTGTACGGCTGATGGCGTATTGCGTTCTGCGGAGGAACTGGAACCTGAATCTTGGCAATGCCCAAAACTGGCTGGATAAAATAGCCAATCCGGAAGTACGGAAAATAATCTTTGATCCGCTGATGGATATTAAATACGGACTTGGAGCGGAGTATTTAAGCGCCTCATGGATCGGCAGCCGGCTGCATTATCAGGAATTTTCCAAACCGCTCGGCTATATCCCAGGAACAGACTGGACTAAGGTCCTGATTGAAAAAATGGCGGAGCAATTCAAAAAGATGGGCGGGGAAATAATAACCGGAGCATCCGTTAAAAAAATAAATTATGAAAATAATAAATTCAGGGATGTAATTTATTATAAAGACTACGATGAAAAAAATATCTCCGGAGATATTCTGATAAATACCGCTCCGCCGCATATATTCCTGTCCCTGTGCAAATATCAGGATAAAAAAATGCAGAATATAAAATATCTGGATTCCCTGTCTCTTATTCTGGAAACTGAACAAAAATTGCCGAAGGATTTTTATATGCTCGCCTGCCTGAGCCCGCGATATTCTTTCGGTGGTATTTTTGCGCTTTC
>JBBUBH010000024.1:0-8852 GCA_038078395.1 Patescibacteria group bacterium | reverse complement strand
GGAATATATTTTGCCGGAAATTATCTGACTTATCCGGCCATTACATCAACCGGAAGCGCGCTTGCTTCAGGAAAAAAAGCCGCCGATTATATAATTGAAAATTATAAATAAATTAACAATTGACAACTAACAATTAATAATTGACCAAGATTTAATTTAATCAAAATTCAAAATGAAGCTTTCAATAGTAATTCCAACATATAATGAAGAAGGGAATATCAAAACATTGCTGGAAACAACCGATGAAATTCTGCAATCAATTCCCGTCACCTTTGAATTAATCGTAGTGGATGACAACAGTAAAGATAAAACCAGGCCCATAGTCAGAGAACTGCAAAAAATCAATCCTCGGATAACCCTGATTGAACGCGATAATGAACGCGGACTGGCAACAGCTTTAGTGCGCGGCTATAACGCAAGTCAGGGACAATATTTAGGCGCCATGGATGCCGATCTTGCCCATAACCCCGAATATCTTCCTAAAATGATCGGTTTATTGGATTCTAACAAAGCTGATTTCATTATCGGTTCCCGCTATGCGAAGGGCGCAACCTTCACGGGTAAACCGCTTCTGAATAAAATAGCAAGTTTGAGTGGGCAGTTCCTGATAAAAATAATCCTCGGACTTAATGTGAAAGATACCAGCAATAATTACCGTATCTTCAAAAAAGAGATTTGGGAAAAAATTAAAAATCAACTCCATCCGGACGGAAATATCATGCTAACGGAAATTGTCTATCGCGCTTATAAAAATAATTTCCGGATTGCGGAAATTCCGATTTCTTATATTGAAAGGCGCGCCGGCAAAAGCAAGCTGAGCGTATTCAAAGAAACCGTAAAATTCTTCAAAAATATCTGGAAAATTAAATTCAATTAAATAACTCCGCTTAGCGGAGTTATTTTTTTAAGTCACTTTTAATCTTATCTAAAACTTTTTTAAAACCGTCACGGACAGAGTATTTTGGCTGCCATCCCAGGCTTTTCAAAAAACTCGGATCAGCCAAAACCGTAAAAGAACCTTCCGCTTTATCAGTGAGCGGCTGAATTTTTGGATTATAACCCTCTAACTCAGCCATTATTTTCGCAACTTCCTTAAAAGAAGTCGCTCTTCCTAAACCGATATTCACTCCGCGGCCGTCGCTGATTTTTTTAATAACAAGACAGAGCGCGTCAACAAAATCATCAATATAAACAAAATCCCGGCTTTGATTGCCCGAACCCCAAACTATCAAAGGGTCTTCTCTTTTGGCGGCGCGCAAGGCAATGGACGGCGTCGGATAAGATAAATCCTGATCTTCGCCATAACCGGAAAACGGGCGCGCGCAAACCACCGGAATTCCGTATTTCTTAGCAACCACCCCTGCTAGATATTCACCATTCACTTTCACCCAGCCATAAATTGACTCAGGTAAACCAATTTCCCCTAAATTATTACGAGTATCCAGAAATTCCTCTTTCATAGCAATCCGGCCGCCGGCTTCCCTGCTTTGCAATTTATTCGGATAAGCCACCGAACTGCTGACATATAAAATGTGCCCAATTTTTTCCTTATTTTTAGCCGCCCAGCTGAAAAACGTAGAATCAATTGACTGATCATAGGCCACAAACAAAGGATTCTGTTCAATTAGAACCGCCCGTCCGCCGACTACCGCCGCCAAATGATAAATTTCCTCAAAATATGGGGTCTCCGGATTACTCCTTAAAAAATTTACAACGTCCTCATTAACAAAATGAACATTAGTTTTATATTTTTCCTCAAGCCATTCATCGGGATGTTTTCCGCTGAACAGATTGTCTACAATCCAGACATCACTGCCTTCTTCCAATAATTTTTTTACCAGATGCCGGCCGACAAAGCCGCATCCGCCGGTCACTAATTTTATTGATTTAGTCATATGCGTTTATTTTAAAATTTTATAAATATTGATATGGCTTCCGCCATAATCGCCGGACCGGTCAATATGCGCCGGCAGATCAATTTTCTGGAGCCTCTCAAATACGTTATCAATTCCCAAAAATAATTTATAGCGATAAGTTAACGTTATTTCATAATCAGCGATATAGTCAATATTCTCTTTTTCAAATAATTTCCATAAACTGTTATTTTTCATCGCCTCATAAGCCGAATTATTTATCATGCCATCCGAATTCATGACAAAATGCCCGCTAAAATATCCGTGAATTCCGCTGTTAAAAGCCGCAATCCTTGCGTTTGAGGGAAGATTGTCTTTCATCCAGACGGCAACCTGATACATTTCCGACTGATTACCTTTTTGTGAAGTAAAATCAACCCAAGAATAATAAAAAGAAATTGATAATAAAATTCCCAGAATGGCCGCAATAATCTTTTTATAAGAAGCCAGCGCGCTTCTGCTCAAAACAACAGCCAGAAAAATAACGATTAAAAATTGAAAGCTCGCAAAATACCATTCCCGTCCCGACCAGCGTATTGCGCCGTGAACGACCACCAATCCCATAAAAGCGGTAAAAAATACAACCAACGCCCTGCCCTCGGCGGAATTAAAAAATTCTCCCCAAAAATTATTCCACTGGTCTTTTTTCTTTATGAAAAAATATAGCGAAGCAAAAATTATCGGCGCGAAAACTGCCGACAAAGAAAAAAATGACCTTATTAAACCATAACCGGAATAAAATACCGGTATCCCGACAGTTCTTAACATGAAAGCAACTGTGCCAAAAAAATTATATACAGACCAGAGAATAATATAGATTAAGCTCCTTTCTTTGTAGAACCACAAACGATGATTAACAAGCGTATATGACAGACCGCTTGCCGGAATTAAAGCGCCAAAATAAAAATAATTATACAGAAACCACGGCGCGGCGATTAAAGCCGCCGGAATTACAAAAACGAAAAGCGGTTTCCATAAAAATCTATTCCAATTCCAGATAAAATAAAAAAAGATGGCCGCCGCGAACAATCCGTAATCCAGCTTGGTCAAAATCACCAACCCCATTACCGCGCCCAAAAAGAAAAAATCGCTTAGATGATTTTCTTTTTTCCTTAAAATTCCGGAAAAAATAAAAAATAACGAAACCAGCAGAAATAATGCCAGCGGAGTTTCCAAACCGTTAAAATAAATGCTTGAATTCCACGGATTTAAGGCGTAGCCAAAAACCGCCAACGCCTGAATCCATTTGTCAGCAGACCATTGGGAAATAATTTTCCAAATAAGAAGGGTGGTGGCGAAAAACAACAGCACTGATAATCCCAAAACAATGCGGATCGGCAAAATTTTGTCATCGGGAATCAAATAATAAATTAAAGTATTAACCCCCATCCAAAGCGGATGGTAGCCGTTGGTCATGTTTTCTCCGTCAAAAGTCGGGCCCAGACCGTTCGCAATATTGGAAGCTGTTTTGAAATAATAAAATGCATCGTCGGCAAAATTGGCCAATAATTTATCAACCGGTTGCCAAACCAACATCATATATCCTGAAAAAATCAGCAATAAGATTCCAAAGAGGATTTTATTTTCTTTTAAGAAAGTCACAACTATCTAAATTTTATAAATGATTATACTATTCTTCTCATATACTTTTTCATGAAAAAAACGGTCTATTCTCCACGATGGATCTTTTTCCTTATCCCAAACAATATAATCTAATGGATATTTGGAGAGCTGCCCCAAAAAATCCTCGTCCAAAAAATTCTCATATTCCGTTATTATCCCGTCTAAAACAAAATCCGGGAAATTGCCGTAGCCGCCGTTCTTGTAACGATAATATTGACCGAAGAAATAACCGCCGACAAAATCTTTATTATTGTAAAAATAATCTCCGGCATTATTTTTTGTAATTCCATCCAAAAACAATCCCGAGTAATACAAATGCCTGAGGCGTTCCGGACTGATCAGGAAGTTAACCGCGTATCCGCTGTCATAAACATTGTGATTGGTATAATCCACAATCAGATTGGCCAACTTTTCATTGCTTAAAATTGAACTTTCCTCCGGAATACTATTTTTAATCCAGGAAATAACATCTGCGTATCTCTGAATAGATACCATGCCCTCTCTCTGCGCGATATATGAATTTTTCTGGAATAAAAATCCTGCATAGAAAAAAACTAAAACTAAAAACGCCGTAAGCAATGCCGATTTAAATCTTCCAATTATTTTTTCCAAATAAATAAACAAAAGATAAAGTAAAATCGCCCCGGATACAGGCGCTATATAATACCAATGATAATGAGCGGGAACTGGCGCCGTCCTGCCGGTAATCAATTGCTGATTGGTAACCAGAAAAGCAGCTGCCAGAAAGGCCAGGATAAAAACCTTAGTCTGCTTAGAACCTTTATACAAAAACAGGAAAATGGCGGTTGTCCCCCACCAAACCCTGCTAAAAATAAACCGGTGAGTATCAACTACGCCGGCGATCATTGCCGCCTGGGCATAAAAATCGGAAAATATAACTTTAAAAAGACTAACTAAATAAACTGAGCCCACGGCAATTGCGCCTAAAGAAACATAAATAATTTTTTTAAGAGATCGCCAGTCTTTCACAAAAAGAAAATAGGCAAATAAAGATCCGTTCATAGCAAAAAGAAAAGAATAGGTAAATGGATAGGTGTAAAAAGACAGACCCAAAATGATTACTCCGACTGCTATAAAAATATTTTTCAACTTATCTGCAATAGGACTGAATAAAAATTTCCATAAACAAAGAAGATATCCAAAAAAGAAAAATGAACTAATCTGAGGATTAATGGGCCGAGAATAATTAAGGAAGTGGGAATCGGTTCCGGGGAATCTGCCGTCCAAAAAAATAGCTGGCCAAGAAGCAGGATTTAATAATGCCCAAGTCGCTTGCGTAAGCATAATAAAAACAGCCATTAAAATTGCCAAATCCTTCCGGCCGAAAACATTCGCAAAAAAAATATAAATTAAAACTGTAAGCAACGCGGGCAGAAAAAATTTAGCGGCCATGTTTATGCCGGCAGCCGATAACCCAGCCGCCTTTCCAAATAAAGCCATTATTATTGGCGACAGATTCTGTTTAAAATATAAAGCATCTTTCTGATCGGCCAGATAAATATTCCCGGAAAACCAATGGCCGTCATAAATTTCCTGAATTTGCGCAAGATAATCAGATTCTGCATCAGACCCAAAAAGTTCTATTCCGCGGTAAGCCGGATCAAAATAATGAAAATAAAAAGAGGGGATAATCATCAAAACTCCGACTAAAACAGCCACGAACCAAATCAAATATTTTTCCTGAAATATTTCTGGCATTTTATTTTTTTCTTCCCATAAAATAAACAGTCATGGCAAAGTTAGGGGCGAATTTATAATGGATAAATAAATAATCCAAAAGATTAACCGGTAAAAATATCAGCATAAAAACTAAATTCCAGAATTGGTACAACCAGCCAATACCAAAAGACAGAAACAAAGACAGCCATTCGCCCGCCATTCTGGTAAAAGCCAATGTCGGACCGCAAGCCGGCCCCGAAGAATTTTCTTCAAACTCCGAAAAAGCCCTCTTCAATCCCACTGCTGTCCAGCGGCGATAATCCATCGGCGCGGAATGAAAGCTAAGCATAAACGGCACGGAAATATACAACCACCCGCCCGGCTTCAGCACTCTTTTAATCTCTTTAATAACCGCATCCGCATCAACCACATGTTCCAAAAGTGATTCACAGATAATGCCGTCAACAAAATTGTTCTCAAAAGGCAGATTAGCCGCATCCGCAACAACTTTCACATTCGGATAAGGATAAAAATCGACATCAATAACCCGCGGATCAATGCTTAATATACCCGAACCAAGATTAATGACCCGGCCGCCGGCGGGAACGCGTTCAAGAATTAAACGGGACGATTTACCGAAAACCGGCGTGGTCAGACGATATAAAAATTTAAAAACTCCCGGATAACCGCGTAAAAAGTCCTTAATTTTCTTTAGCCATCTATCCATATAGTTATTATAATTTCTAATTATGTTTTTTTACCACAAATAAAAATTCTATTTCCTCAAAACCGCCCACCCAATAACACCAGATGCGGCTGCAGAATTGAGGACTCAGATTGGCAAAAAAAGAAATAACTACATTGGTAAAATCTAATAATAGAATAGTAATTCTGTTATATCCAAGCATCGGCAATAAATGCGTAAACGCCAGCCAATGAAATTCCATTTTTTCCAGTCCAAATTCAAATCCTTGGTAACCGGAAAGCGAATCGGCAAATTTTTTATCAAAATACAGCGGGAAAGTCACATCAAATCCATGACTATGTTCGGCATGAGTAAAACCCCGGCTGAAATGTGGAACTTTTACAACTAATTTACCGTCTGATTTAAGGATACGGTGCAGTTCTTTCATCACCATAAACGGCTTATCCAGATGCTCAAGAACATGTGATGCTTCAATAAAATCAAAAGAATTATCCGGAAAGGGATAAGGCAGCTTGTTCAAGTCATGCGCAACATCCGGATTATTAAGAGGATTCCAATCCAGATTAATAAATCCTTCTTTCTTATATCCACCGGACCCCAAATTTAGTTTCTTCATATATATAATTATAACCACTTTTCCCCCCACATCTGGAAAGCCATCAAATTCCAAAGGAGTTTTCTATTATCCTTCCGGCCGGCCAAATGCTCGTCCTTAATCTGTTTAACATATTCGTAATTAAACAAGTCTCCATTCCTGATTTTTTCCTCCGACAAATAATACTCCATAAGACCCCGTAATTCCGACTTAAGCCACTTGGCAACCGGCACGCCAAAACCCTTTTTGGACCTTTCAACTATTTCCCGCGGCAATTTATCAGCCATCAGTTTTTTCAGGATATACTTGGTGTTCCATCCACGGCATTTAAAATTGTACGGCAAAGAATTAACAAAATCCACCAATTTGTAATCAAGAAACGGCGCCCGCACTTCAAGTGAATTAAACATGCTGGCACGGTCAACTTTTACAAGAACCTGGTCCATCAGATAAGTGCGCAAATAAGCATAAAGAACTGAATTTCCCCATCCGGCTAATTTTGCCTCATTTAAATACCTGTCCGTTTCTTCATATTCATTTTTATTTTCCAACGTATGCCAGATTTCCGGACGGAATAATTGCGAACGGTCTTTATGGCTGAAACTGCCAAGCCATGCCGCATGGCGGTATTTTTTATTAGTTCCAAATCCTCCGGCGAACGTTTTCAATTTGAAATCCAAACTGAAATTACTGTCACTTACCGGCAGGATATCGATAATATTTTTAAAAGATTTTTTTATGATTTCCGGCAATAATCCGTAAACTCCCGCCAGTTTATCCGCCTGAAAAGTCGGGTATCCGGCAAAAAGCTCATCTCCGCCGTCACCTCCAAGGGCGACAGTTACATTTTTTTTGGTAAATTTTGAAAGTAAATAAGTCGGTAAAATAGAAGGGTCGGCAAGCGGCTCGTCCAATAATTCCGCCACCTCAGGAACCAAATCAATCATATCCTTCGGACGGAAAGATTCTTCAAAATGTTCAGTGCCTAGAAATTTTGCCACTTTTCTAGCATACGAAGATTCATCAAAACTTTTTTCATCAAAAGCAATAGAAAATGTTTTAATGGGACTGTCAGAATTTTTTTGAGCATAATAAGCAATTGTACTGCTGTCGATTCCTCCGCTCAGAAAAATTCCCAGCGGAACATCGGAAACAAGACGCGAACGGACACTATTATCCATAAGAGAATCCAATTCCGCCACCGCTCCATTAAAAGAAATTTCTGAAACATTAAAATTCGGTTTCCAAAAATTATTTTTTAATATTTGCTTATTTTTTTGCCATACCAAATAAGTTGCCGGCTCCAGTTTATGAATATTTTTCCAGATACTGCCGGGTGTAGGCGCGTAATCATTGCTAAGATATTTATTCAACGATTCCAGATCAAGATCCTTTTTAAATGACGGATGCCGCATCAGCGCTTTTATTTCAGAACCAAAAATAATCGCATCATCAAAAACACCCCAATATAAAGGTTTCTTGCCGATTCTGTCCCGGGCCAAAATCAACCTGTTCCGCGGCGCGTCATAAATCGCAATTGCAAACATCCCGTCCAATTTTTCAAAAACTTTCTCCCCGATTTCCTCATATAAATGAACAATAACCTCGGTATCGGAATTAGTAATAAATTTATGGCGGGATTCCAAATCCTTGCGCAAATCAAGAAAATTATAAATCTCTCCGTTTAAAATTACGGTTATATTTTTATTTTCGTTAAAAATAGGCTGTCTGCCGCTTTCCAAATCTATAATGGAAAGCCGGCGATGGCCCAGCCCGACTAAAAATTTTTCATCAAAAAAATAACCCTCTCCATCGGGCCCCCGATACGCCAAAGACCGCGTCATTTTTTCCAATATGTCTTGCGTGCCCTTGCCCGCAAAACCCGCAATGCCGCACATACTAAATTTATATAAGTTTAAGCGCTCCGATGACCGTCGGAGGAGTTACATTTTTAATTAACTATTTCTTCCTTGATCAACGGCGCCTGTAAATTGCCGGATTGTTTCAATAATAATTCAGCTAATAATCCCATCAGAATAAATTGGATGCCGACAATGGCAAAAAGCGCTGTCAAAGTCGGAAGAGGTGTTTCAATAAAAGTAATACGGAGAATATATTTGAAATAAATCATTCCCAAAAAAGACAAAACACTGAGAAAAAAACTTAAAAATCCGGCTCCGCCGAAAAAATGCATCGGCCGGTTGGAATAATGGTAGAAAAAATAAAGGGCGAATAAATCCAGTAAAACCCTGAAAATCCGGAATGGTCCATATTTAGAAGCCCCAAAACGCCGTATTCTATGATTAACAGGAATTTCAGTAATCCGCGCGCCATT
>JBBUBH010000023.1:0-1740 GCA_038078395.1 Patescibacteria group bacterium | reverse complement strand
TCACGCTTGACTCGCCGGAATTCAGGAACTCCACGAGGTCGGGGACGAACTGCTTCCCGTCGAACTCCGGACCGGGCTCTATGAGAGTCCAGCCGTCCTTGGTTTTGTCGTATTTGAAGGGAATGAGAGCGGCCGCTTCCACCTTCTTTAGGAAGGGATTGCGGTGCTCCACCGCGCATGCTTGCAGTTGATCGAGCGTCAAGCCTGCCCCCGGCCTTTCCAGACCCAAAACAAGCTGTTCGTCGATCGCCCGCATGATCCCATTTCGCTTCTTCAGCCATTCCGGTGTTAAGCCCGGAACCACGACGAGTTTCTTTTCTTTCATCGCCGTATCTCCTTTTTTGTTTCGATTTTACAACAGCGGTTTTCCACCGCTTTACTAATATATAGTTTAGCACATAATATAAATTTGTCAATTTCCTTCACCGCCCCGCCCGTCCCCCTAAAAAATATTTGGAATCAAAAAAATAAATTAGTATGTTTCATGGGGAAATTTAAAAAAAATAATATAATAAACTCTGCCCGTGTTTCGTACGGCAATTTCGGAGGAGCCAAAAGCATGGTCTCCGCGAAGCGGAGTTTTGGCTCCGAGACATAGGCGACGTTCCGCGCTGGCGGAACGGACGCCGGTGCCGTTAGAAATACGGGCAGAGTGAAAAACTCTTAGAAGTACACCTGCTTCTTAAAATATCAATTATCTAAATATTTCGCCCTGTTCTCATTATGCTCGTCCAAAGTTTTGCTGAAAATTATTTTACCTGTTTTGGAATCAGATAAATAATACATATATTCGGAAGCAATGGGATCCAGCGCCGCTTTAATGGAATCCAATCCGGGATTGCCGATCGGGCCCGGCGGAAGGCCATTATATAAATAAGTATTATAATATGACTGGAAACTTAAATCTCTCCTATAAACTTTCGGATCTCCGCAGGTCATAAAGGCGCCGCCGCATTTTGCATAAGTAATCGTGGCATCCACCTGCAAACCCATTCCTATTTCCAATCTTTTATATAAAACCCCCGCTATCATCCGCCTATCCTCATAATCCGGCGCTTCTTTTTCCAAAAGCGAAGCAATTATCAATATTTCTCCTGTTTCTAACGTTTGACATTTGACCTTTGACTTTTGACATTCTTCAAGTGTAGGCATGGCCTTTTTCTTAAAATTATCCAATATTTTTTTCACCACGTCTTTCGGCCGGCTATTCAAAAAAAATCTGTAAGTATCAGGAAATAAAAAACCCTCTAATAATTTCTGGTTCTTTAAAAAAGAATATTCAGAAACGAATTCTTTAACCGATAAACTACCAAGTGAATTTTTCTTAATAATTCCCGCATCGCTTAAAATTTTATCTATATCTTTTAATGTCGCTCCCTCTGGAATAACAACAGAAACATCTACGGCTGGCCCCTTCTTAATCATGCTAACAATTACCGGAGTGCTTGATCCGCTGCTCAAAAGATAACTCCCCGGCTTGAGCTGATGCGCCGATCCGGAAATAATACTATAAATCGTAAAAGCCTTCTTTGAACGGATTATTTCTTTATTGACTAAGATATCGGCTATATCGTTGAATCCCGAACCGCCAGCTATCTCAATCGGCACATAATGCGCTCCGCTAGAAACAGAACTCAGCATAAAAATAAAAAAAGAAAGCGCCGAACAGAAAAAAATCAATGCCGCTGTAAAAATTTTATCTGTGCTCATCCCACACATAACTAAGACTGCGGCAAAGCC